>CASBQB010000122.1 GCA_949127655.1 Chroococcales cyanobacterium PMM_0086
AGCTGTTAAGCATTTAAAGTGCTGGTGTAGTTCTCGTAGAGTAGATCGGGCGACTGGGCGACTGGGCGACTGGGTGTGGGAGAAATCCTAGTATCCGATTTAAGTGCGTCTTAGCTTATATCTTTACCTACTGTAGTCTATAGTATTTCATCGATGAAACTATTTAGAAAATTAAGTAAGTTGCAAGTTTTGTTCTATGACTACAATAAAGGAAAAATTGAGGGGGTCTTCATGGCTAATTGTCCTGAGTGCGGTTCCACCGATATCGCTTTGAAGAAAGAAACTAATGTTAGTTGGGGTAGGGCAATTGGTGGTTACCTGCTATTTGGTATGGTTGGTGGTGCAGTCGGTGCGATCACAGGTGACGATAGAAATGTTAACGCCTGCCTAACTTGTGGCACTAGTTGGAAGGCTGCAGACCTTTATCAATCATTGCAACTAATAGAGAGGATAGTCGGGAGACCGTATGACTTATCGGTGCTTAAGGACAGGCAAAACTTAGGCGCATTCTTAAAAGAGTATGCCTTTATTGTTGATGCTTATAAGGAGGATGAGAAAAAGGCTGATGAGGTGACTGCAAAGCTAGTTAAAAAAACAAGTGAATCGGGACCAACCGGATGTGTAGGGGGATGTTTCTTTAGTGTGATGATTTTCTTTATATCAGGAGGTGCTGTTCTCAAAAGTCCTTGGCTTGGACTGGGTTTATTTGCATTACCTTTTCTTTTGACCTGGGCAGGAATTGAAACAGATAAATACAACAAAAAGAGCTATGAACCAGAATTACAAAAAGCAGAACAGGAGTCAGCCCGAATGAAGAGAAAAACTCAAAGTGAGTTTGATGCTAAACTTGCCAAGATAGCTCAAAGATATTATTAGTTGTCTAAAAGGCTGGTTTAATTACTGGCCTTTTATTGGTGCAGAGACTTTACCCAATCATCCTCATGGATCTACGGTATTTTAAGTTATAATGCCTTCTGAATCTTTCTACCATAGTTTTGGTGTTTCCAGTCGGGACTAAAGTTAGAGCCAACAATGAGGTAATTTAATTTTTTAGTAACACTTTTTTCTATAGCTCCACCTTTGGCAATTACAGCAGCTTCACAGATATTGCGCTCACCATAAGTAAATTTACCAGTAAAGCAAAAACTATTATTTTCATATTCTATTTCACCTCTGTAAAAAATATCTTCAAAGCTGATCTCATTAATTGCAGCATCTAACAGTGTTCTTAGATTGGTACACGCATCAATCCCTGAAGCTATATCTTTCTTCTCGATAGCTTGTAAGTATTTATTAAATTCCTGAGTAGCAAGTTCAATTATTTCTTCTTTTGATAGTTCACCCGTCATAAACTTTTGCACCATCTTATTAAAATTGTCCCTGATAAAAGCAAATTAATACTAATCTTGTAGAGCTAACTACTGATAATTTATTCATACCTGGAAAATGGAGCATCTCTAGGTTGGTTGATTGACCGTCAGAATAGAGTAGTCTACATTTATCATCCTAATACTGTAGTAGAATCTCTGGATAATCCAACTATAGTCAGTGGTGAACCCCTCCTACCTCAGTTCAATCTGAAAATGCAGAACATCTGGTAATGATGCTAATTCAAAAGACCCCAAAAAAGAGTCTACCACGGTCAAAATTAATGGTCTGTTGACCCACTCTAACTAAAGCATCTAAACCTGTACCTGTGATTTTAATGGGTGGAGCTTCTCCTTTTTGAACAGTCATAACGACAAAAAAATCATCTCCCCCAGTCGCCTGTATAACATTATTTTTATAAGATAATTTCACCTGCTTAGGACTAATAAAAGTAGCCTTGAGAGAAGTTCCATTCTTGGAGAGAACAGTAAAATCTTGCGCCTTAAGAATTACCTGACCTTCAGTATGAAAAGTCCAGATTTTGGGCTGAAATTCAGGTGCAGACGCGCTAGGAGAACCCACAAATTGATCCACAACGGCAAATAGACCCGGACTACCCGAACTCTTACTATAATCTACAGCAAAAGCTCTTAAGACCCCAATACCAAGAACAGGCTCTTTTTTAAGCACAGTAGGTTGACTTTGCAAACTAACAAAACCAGAACCATTTTTATCATTAATAAAAAAGCTAGTCTTTGCTTTATTAAAAGGGTTTAAATTAGGGATAGTTACTAAATTTTCATTTTCCCATTTACCCTCAGAAGGACCTGGAATAGCCCAATTTTCACCTAAACCAGATATACGAAAACTGCCAACATCAGGAAAAGACCAAGAACTATTTAACGCTTCATGCTTGACGTAAATAGTAGCGACAAAATCCTGCTCATTCTGCCAAGTATTACGGAAAACATAGAAACCCTTTTGTGCATCAACCATGACTTTAGGCAAGATTTGACCTGGATTTTCAGGTTTTATCGTATCATTTAAAGCGGCTAAAGCATAAACAGCTTGATAGGGCAGATCTATACCAAAACTTTGATCTCCTTCTAAACCTAGAGAAGCTTGATAAGTCCATTTCACAGCAGGTAAATACTTAGTAGAAACAGTGCCTAAACCTACCGCAAAAAGAGGTCCACCTGCATAGTAACGATGACGACCATAAGTAGCTACAGGAATTTTACCTTTACCTTGAGAAATGATGCGGGTGAGATAGTGCGGTAAAAACCACTCTACATTAGAATCAGTAGTAAAGTCCTCCCCCATCACTTGACGACTGGCTATAAAAAAGGGCAGAACAGTGAGAACCCAAGGTTCTGTAGTATAGTGATCGCCTTCTGAACCAAAACCATGCTCCCCAATAGCTGTATTAAGATAGCGAATTAAGTTACGTTTAGCTAAAATATAAACACGTTGAGGGTCAACCTTAAGCTCACTTTCTCCTACAATGGCTAGTGCAGCCAAACCAGAAGCACCTTTAACCCTAGCCAACCAATTACTAGCAGGACTACTATTCCAGCCTTTTCTGACCGAAGAACCGCGACTGAGAAGATCTGCTTCAATAGCTAGATATTGAGTAACGCGGGTTCTCTGGGCACTTGTCCAATTAGAATAACAAAGATCATAAGCCATCGCCACACCAGCAACTAGAGGAGCCTGTTCAAAAATCCGGTTTCCTGGAGTTTTGATCGACTTTTCCACAATGGGCCAAGCAAGTTGGGCTAAACTAGGATTATTTTCTAGTAAAGCTAAAAAACAGTATCCTGTGGCGTGATATCCCCCACTTGGCACATATCCTTTATATTGAATAGGATTAGAAAGAGTCTTTTTTAGCCGCTCAATAATAGCCTTGCCGCTTGGTGTCTTAGCTTTAGCCTTGATCTGGTCTAGTTCTGCAGCACGAAAAATCAGTCTAGGGTGTTCTTGGGGTTGTAAAGGTTGAAAGCTGCTTAAAATTTGAGGGTAAATAGGGTTTAGACTACCTCGGACTTGTCCCTGTAAAGTTCGTCCGGTTACTGTAGCAGTGTAATTCCCAATAAAGTCTTTTTTATAGTTAACTATTTCTATTTGGTATTTAGCAGGTGAAGTCTTAGCTTGCCAGGGATGTGATTGAATATTCAAGTTAACATCTATTAGGTATCCTGAAGCAGTAGGCTTAACTGTCACAAGTCCCTGTTGCTCAACATCTGCATTAAACTTAGGAGCATATCCCCAGACTTCTGGTTGACATTTCCCTTGAATACAGATGACCTCTAAAGTTAAGTCCTGATAAACTGGTTTACCTTCCCACTCTTTCCAAATTCCTTTTTTTAAAGTCAGATTGAGATTACCTGTAATTGCTTTGAAAGAGGTTGTTTGTTTTAAAGGTCTATCTGAAGAACCCAAGACCAAAACTAATGGCAGAAGAAATAAGAGATTAACTTTCATTGTATTAATTAACTATTAACTATCCTATGTCTCTACTCTATTTACTTCAACTAGTTAGCCCTAGTTTACCTGTCGGCGCTTACAGCTATTCTGAAGGCATAGAAACGCTAGTCACACAAGAAAAGGTTAGAGATGCAGCAACTCTACAACAATGGCTAGAAGGAGAATTAAACTGGGGTTCTATTCGTTTAGATGCAGCTATCGTCCTAAGATCTTATCAAGAAAATACCCTAGACTATTGGAATCAATGGTTATCTGCTGTCCGTGAAACTGAAGAACTCAGGGCACAGTCTCATCAGATGGGCTACTCTCTATTGCGTTTAATCGCCTCTCTAGAACCCCTCTTACATCAAAGGTTATTAACTAGTCTAAAAGAGAGTCAAGTCAATTTTGCGGTCATTTTTGGTGCTCTAGCTGCTCATTGGCAAATTACCCCTACTGAGGCTATATTAGGATATCTACATAGTTGGGCTAACAATTTAGTAGGGGCAGGTCTTAAATTAATACCCCTAGGACAAACTCAAGGACAAAAGATTTTAATCTCCTTACAGCCTACACTTATTAAAACTGTTCAAGAAATTCTGACCATCCAAGATGAGTCTATGTACAGCTGCTCCTGGGGCTTGAGTTTAGCAAGTATGGCTCATTCTACCCTATATACTCGTCTCTTTCGTAGTTAAAAAGTCAAATATTTCAATTATTTTTTGGGTACCTTTATGAGTAAATTGATAGCTTTTGGTTGGTACGGAGGTAAATATAGTCATCTTGATTGGCTTCTTCCATTATTACCAAGAACGACTCATTACTGTGAACCATTTGGGGGTTGTGCAGCAGTTTTAATCAATAGAGAACCATTACCTGTAGAGACTTACAATGATCTAGATGGGGAATTAGTTAATTTTTTTCGTGTTCTAAGGGATGAAAAAAATTAACTCATCAAAGCCATTGCTTTCACACCTTTTTCAAGACGTGAGTTTGAGCTTGCCCTAAACCAATCAACCAATAATCTATCTAATTTAGAAAAGGCAAGGCGATTTTTTATCAAAGCTAGGCAAGTTAGAACAGGGTTAGCGCAAACAGCAAGTACGGGTAGGTGGGCGCATTGTTTATTAACCAGTAGAGCGGGAATGGCTGGAGCAGTTTCACGCTGGCTAGGTAGTATAGATGATCTGTCTAAAATAGTACAAAGATTGCAGAGAGTTCAGATAGAGAATTGTCCAGCCATTGAAGCTATTAAAAGGTACGATAGTGAAGAAACATTGTTTTATTGTGACCCTCCTTATCCTCATGATTCACGAGGAGATAGTAACGCTTATGCCTTTGAAATGACTGATCTAGAGCATCGAAAATTAGCTCATGTTCTACGTCATATTAAGGGGAAAGTTGCTATATCTGGCTATGATTGTAGCTTAATGGAAGAACTTTATGGTGATTGGAAACGCATTCCTGCTCCTGCTAAATCTTGTCATTCTGTGAAAAAATTGCGTACTGAAGTTCTTTGGGTTAATTATGAACCAGATATTCAACTCATTAAAAAAACTCAAAGCAAACAGTCAAACAAGCTGAATAAATATTCTATGAAATTACCAGGCGAAATTCTTAGTTCTTCTTTTGAGCAAGCAGCGCGATTAATCAATACAGGTGAGCAAGTAATGCTTTCTTGGGATGTAATCGAGAAAATAAGTTATATCTGTAGATTGCCCAGTAATAAGTCAGGAATCCGGTTTATTTTAGCTTGTTCATTAGCAAAACTTGATGACCCTACCCTAGATATTCGGAAACCTTTTAGTAAAGAAATTAAAGAAAATGATTCCTAGTCAGGTCGCAAATATGATGAAAAATATGTAGCAGTTTTTTTAAAAGATAGCGATTTACAAGGAGTCTGCAATCCAACTACCGCTTTTCTTACACCTGCTTATCGGACGAAGGGTACTGCCTTAACTCTAGAATCTGAAGTAGCTGGCAAACCACCCAAAATTTATAAAATTTTGCTTGAATTACTGCATGGTATTCAAGCAAAAGAAATTAACTCAGAAGATGTTTTACTTGAAACTATTAAGCAGTTAATAATTATTAGAAATGAAACCAATCAGCGAATTCAAAGTCTCTTAACAAATATTGCTGTATCAAGTGACGAAGAGATTTATCTATCGAGTGAAGCTATTGTAAAACTGATTAAGCAGCATTTAGATTGTCCTCTCTCCAGTCGTCTTATTGTCTTAGTGGTAGCAGCCGCTTATAACGCAGCATCAGATCGTTTAGGGGGAAAATGGTTGCCCCTTAAAAGCCATTATGCAGCCGATAAACAAACAAAATCTCTCGGTGACCTGGAAATAACTTTACTAAATGATAATAATGTTTTTACTTGCTATGAAATGAAAATGAAAAGAGTTACAATACTAGATATTAATGAGGTTATTAAGAAAATTTACACTAATAGCTTAAATACTGGGCATAAAATTGACAATTATATTTTTATAACAACTGAGTCAATTGATAAAGATGTAGAAGAATATGCAGCAGCATTGTCTGAAAAAACAGGAGGAGTTGAGATTGTGGTCTTAGATTGTCTTAGTTTCTTACGTCATTTCTTGCACTTATTTCATCGTTTAAGGATGCAGTTTTTAGAAGAGTATCAAAAGCTTGTACTTGAAGAACCAACTAGCGCAGTTAGTGTACCTTTAAAAGAAGCTTTTTTAGCACTTCGACAAGCTGCTATGAGTAATGAAAATGACTCTGAATAAAAAAGGAGGCGTAATGGATGCCTTATTAAACTGAGACTTGACAGTTGGTTTGATCTCAGACATTGATTGAGCAAGGGAAACAGGGACCAGATGAGCATCTGCTTTGAAAATAGAAGGGAAAGGCAAACTGCTCTTGACAAAACTAAATTTCTTCTATAATCTTTATTTTAGTAAGTGTGTCTTATTTATCCTAATGACTTGTTTCCTTTTAACGGATATCGAGTCAATGAGTGAGAGGTTAAAGCGTGAAAAAGTCAAAAGGAAAATTTTTCGCTAAAATTCAAATGACTAAGCAGTCTCTTTACTCAAAGAATTTCTGCGATCACTTGTTGGTGAGTATTTTTATATTGTTTATATAGAAGCACGATTATGTTAAGGTACTTAAAGCAGAGATTGGGTCATCAGCAGAGTCGGGCAAACACAGTCAAAAAAGAAGCTAAAAGCAACCAATCAAGCTTCTCGATTAATTGGGTGATTCCCAGTAGCATAATAATTGGACCTCTACCAAGATCTTGCCATATTGAGACTTTGCAAGAGTTAGGAATTCAGAGCATATTATCACTGTGTTTTGAAAGTGAGGGAACACCGCCTGAAGGCTTATTGTCTGTTTGCCAATGGGAACGCTACCCTTTACCAGATAGCCATTGGAATCACTCTCTAACATTAGAAGCTCTTGTGAGTGCAATAGAAAAACTTCATCATTTACAAAGTCTAACGCCACCTGTTTATATTCACTGTGTAGCTGCGATAGAACGTTCACCTACAGTTTGCCTTGCTTATCTGTGTTATTTCAAGGGATTAAAAGTTTGGGAAGCACTACGTTATCTTAAGCAGGTTCACCCATCAACTGCACCTACATCTGAACAGTTGAAAGTCATTCAAGCTTTGGTTGAGGTAAAAAGTTGAACTGTTTTAGTTGAGACTTTTTACGGATAGTAGCTGATGAGATTAATAGATAATCAAAAAAAGTTAATGAAAAGAGAATCTTAATAAAAGTTAATGAAAATCTCGATTGTTACCCCTACTTTTAATGAAGAAAACAATGTTGTCCCTTTGTACGAAGCAGTTAGAGATCAAATTGCTCTTATTGCGCAAGAGTTTGAGGGGGTTAGTTATGAGCATATTTTTATAGATAACGCATCTGTTGATCAAACAGTAAAAAAAGTGCTGGAGATTTGTCGTGAGGATCGAAACGTCAAATTAATTGTCAATACGCGCAATTTTGGACAGCTATGTTCACCATTCCATGGATTGTTACAAAGTGATGGTGATTGTGCTCTTTTACTTTCTGCTGATTTCCAAGAACCGCCAGAGTTAATTTCTGTCTTTGTGAAAAAATGGCAGGAGGGGAATAAAGTAGTCATTGGCCAGAAAGAACAGAGTGAAGAAAGCTGGTTGATGTTCTCAATTCGGAAATTAACCTACAAGATATTTGTTAGATTAGCGGACATTCCAGTTATTAAAAATTTTACTGGGTTTGGTCTTTACGATAAAGACATTGTTGAAATGTTTAGACTCTATAAGTCGCCAACTCCTTTTATTAGAGGTCTTGTTCCCCTATTTGGCTTAGATTATTGTGAAGTTTCTTTCAAACAAAAGAAAAGAAGATCAGGATCTAGTAGCAATAATCTATTTACTCTCTATGATTTCAATATGGTTGGCTTAACTAACTTTTCTAAATTTCCTCTGAGAATAATTGGGTTTTTAGGAATTATCTTAACGATACTATCTGTAATAACTATTACCACTTTATTAATTCTTAAAGTAATGGTATGGAACAATATCTCGATAGAAATAATCTCAATAATAGCTATACAATTACTGATGTTTTCCTTTCTAACTTTATTTTTAGGTTTAATAGGAGAATACATTCTGAACATTAATGACTATATGGTTAACAAACCTCTGGTTATGGAAAAGTTCAGGATAAATTTTGATTAACTAGGTAAATAACACAAAAAAGGATAAATGTTAAATAACTTCCCGAATAACAACAAGTCTAATGATGAAAATAAGGACCTAAATGGGAGTAAGTCTAAAGCGACAAATTCTATACTGAAATCTAATGATAGTGAAGATAATAACAATGTTACTTATGATGAAAGCATTATCAAACTGATTGTTAGGAGAAAGAATCAGTTAATTGGTGCTTTTTTATTGGTTTTTATGGTAATGTCTGGGTTAACAATTTATAAGAGAATTGTTAGTCCTGAATATGAAAGCAGCTTTCAATTATTAGTAAGCGATCCAACACAGGATGATAGTGGAAGAAGTTCATCAGGAAGTAATACAGCTTCTCAGTTTTTAGGGTTATCTAATAGAGTAGATGTAGCAACTCTGATCTCAGTTTTAAAGAGTCGCTCAATTTTAGAGCCAGTGGTTAAGGAGTTTTCCAAAAGTCTACCAGCTGGTTCTAGAGAACAAAAAGACTTCGACTATTCATGGGAGAGTTTTTTAGAAGGAAAATCTTATAAATTACCGATAGAAGTACTTCAAGAGAGGGGCGCTAGATATCAAGATGTTAATGTCTTGAAAATCACCTATCAAGGGTATGATCCCAAGATTGCTAAAGCTTTTTTAGAACAATTGAGTCAAGTTTATATTAAGTATAGTATCTTTCAAAAAAGGCAGAGAATAACTAAAGGAATTTCATTTCTTAATCAAGAATATCCCCTCTTAAAGAAAAAGTTGGATACCCTAGAATCAAAGATCAAAGGCTTTCGACAAAAATATAAGTTAATTGATCCACTTGAACAGGCTCGTTTTATTTTATCTCAAATTAATACAACTGACAATATTCTTAATAGTCTTGCAACTCAGTTATTATCTAAGCAAAAAGTTCTAGAAACAATTTCTTCTCAATATAAGATTGACTTAAATTCTCAATTAGATAACGAACTGAGTAGCTCCACGCGATATCAGTCTTTACTAAATAATATACTTAAGCTAAAGCAGCAATTGGTGGAGGCCAAGGCAGAATATACAGAAGAAAACCCTGAGATAATCACTTTAGTTGAAAAAAAAGAAGCTGTTGAAAACTTATTGAATCAAGAAGCAGCAAAGATTGTGCGCAACAAACTAAGTCAAAATCAAATCAACTATTTAGGCAATAAATCAGCTAAAAATCAAGAAATATACAATCAATACCAGAATTATTATTTAGAGTATATTACTCTAAAAACAGAGAAACAATCACTTCAGAAAATTCTTGAACAACTACAAAAACAATATCAGGTATTACCTGAACTGTCCAGACGCTACTCTTCTTTGTTTAGAGAGTATGATGTAGCCAATAAAAACTATCTGACTTTCATTGATGCACGTGAGAGACTCAGACTCGATCTAGCCCAACGGATTACATCATGGGAAATTGTTGCAGAGCCTGCCTTAAACACAGAGCCAATCTCACCCAATTTATTACTTAATTTTGCTGTAGCTGTAGCAACTAGCCTAGGATTTGCCTTGATTTATGCTTATATTTACGACAAGTATGATAACGTTTTTCATTCTACAAAAGAAGTGCAGGATATTTTTAACATTCCAATTCTGTCGGAAATACCCTACAATCAAGCTATTCAAAATATAAAAGAAGTAAAAAAATCTTCCGTGCTTCAATATTTGAATGTTAATAAATCAGAAAATAGAAAAAAATCAGATCGAGAGATAGCATTCTACCATGAATGTTTTAGTACATTGTATTCTAACTTAGAATTTTTTAATATTGATACAAAATTAAAATCAATCGCAATTACATCAACAATTCCTGGCGAGGGAAAATCAACTATCAGCATCTCTCTAGCAAAAAGAATGTCTGAATTCGGTAAAAAAGTTCTGCTTGTTGATGCTGATATGAGACGACCTCAAGTTCACTTGCGACTAAATTTACCAAACTTTCAGGGACTTTCAAATTTACTTGTTAATGATTTAGAATTTACGCAAGTTATTCAGCCCATATCTGATAATTTATATGTCTTAACATCAGGACAAATTCCGCCAGATCCATCTTTATTACTCTCCTCACAAAGGATGAAAAAATTAATTACTGAACTATATTCTCAGTTTGATTGTATTATATATGATACACCGCCATTATTAGGAATTCCTGATACTTATTTTCTCGCTCCAGCACTTGATAGTTTGCTTTGGGTTGTCTCTATGGGGAAAGTTGACCGCCACACAGCCATCCAAGTTTTTAACGCCATCAAATTTAGAAAACTCAATCTCAGTGGATGTATTACTAACATTCTCAACTCTTCGTATAATCAAGCTTCATCTTCTGGTTATGCCAGTTATTATACCTATTATGCTCAGACTCAAGACAAAACTTCAAAAAAATCAGATGAGCTAGACAAAATTAATAATAATATTTTAAAGTAAAAATCAATGAGAAAAAATATCTATAATCTAATATATGACCTTTAAATTCTATCACTTTGTTATAATACAAACCATTTTCTTAATAATTGTATTATCAAGAATGCTCCTAGAAAATATCTATCCTTCACCGCCATTATTTTATGATAATAATGACACGTTCATGGACTTTTTTAATACCTGCTACTGGACGCTGCAAAAAGATGATACTTATACTTCTTGGCAATCTATCTATCCACCTTTTGCCCATTTAATCTGTAAAATTTCTTATTTTTTTATTGGAAAAGATAATAATAATTTTCTTGCCTCTGGTAGCACTGCAGATTGGAGAGAAAACATATACCTTGTTATACCATTCTTAATAATGGTTTTTACTTATTTAACCAGTATCGTTATGCTGATTGTAGAACGGTGTAAAGCAATTTACAGTTTTTGGGAAATTGTTTTATTCTCTCTTTCAATAATTTTTTCAGTTTCCAATCTTTTCTTAATTGAAAGAGGTAATATACTGATGATTTCAGTTATGTTTATTAATATTTTTTTTATACTGCAAGCTCGAAAAGAATCTTCTCAGGTAACCTACTTGGGAGCAATTTTAATGTCAGCAGCAGCAGCCATAAAGCCTTACTTAATCGTTACAATTTTACTATATAGAAAAATTAATTATTTCGTTACATTTATTTTAACATTCATTATTCTTAATGTGGCTGCTCTGTTAATTTGGCAACCAAAAAGCCCTGAGAGTATTTTAATAAATTTGTCAGGTTTTACAGGTAATCAAGATACTTTATTACTTGTTAGTAAATGTTTTTATAATTTTTCTCTAAGTAGTTATAAAGTAATTACTGATTTAGCAAAAATCTTTTTATCAACACAGCAAAATTACTTAGCTATTCCAGGTTTAATGCTACTTTACTACTTGGGAATTCTTATGTTAGCCTCTAATGTATTTAGAGCCTTTAAACTTTATTTACAGTTCAATAAGTTATTATCGCAGGATTTTTTAGACTTTTTAGTATATACATTTGGTATGTTGCTATGTAATTCATTATTAACAGAAGCCAATGGTTATGCCTTAACATTTTTAATTCCTTCATTAATCTTATTCGTTAGTTATTTTCCTAAAGCAAAGTTTAATCTATATGAAGTGATTGTTGTGACCTATATTTTATTCTATATTCCTTTCCTCTCAGAAAATTTATATCAAGTAGATTTTACAGAGTCTTTTTTATCCGAGATACTTCATACTCCTTTAAGAACTTTAATCCCAACAGCTACATTAGATCCTCTTTTTAGACCTTTAGTATTTCAGTTATTTTTTAATGTATTTATAACCAAAGTTTTTTCTGAAGTTGAGGAGGGTATTAGGATCAGTCAATATTAGGTAGATTTTTAGTAGAATTGATGGATAATCTAAAGCCTCATTAACAAATAAGTTGAAGCTATGCTGCGAAAATTGTTGTTATTCTTGCTCACCACTTTTTTCATTTACACTAATAATCCTGAACGGTCAAATCAAGAGCAGATGAGCTATGCTTATGAGCTACAACAGTTGGAAAAACTAAAACTGACAAAACAGTGTGTTCAATGCGACTTGAGTTATATTCAACTTGAGAATGCCTCTCTGAGTGGGGCTAATCTGTATCAATCTAATTTACAAGGTGCCAATCTATTTGGTACTGATCTTTATCGAGCTAATTTGTATGGTGCTGTTCTCATATACACAAACTTGCGGGGGGCTAATCTTCACGGTGCTAACTTAGAAGGAGCTAATTTTAAAAATGCCAATCTTAAAGGTGCAAATTTATCTGCAGCTAATTTGCGGCGTGCTTCTCTAGTAGGAGCCGATTTAAGAGGGGCTTCTATAATCGGTACTGATTTCAATGGTGCTATTATGCCTAATGGTAAAAAATTTGATAAGTAAATATTTTCTGGTTGTTAAACCGCTTATTAAGATTATTCCTTTGCTTAAATTAGATCTTAGTTTTTGAATAAAATAATGAAAAAAGATAGCTTTTATCTTGTTAGTCAATGGCTGAAACGCCGTCAATTGTTGTTGTTTAGTGGTTTAGGATTAACAGCAATATTCTCAAAAAAAGGTCAAGCGGCTGCTCCATCTCTTAGTCTTGCTGAAAATAGTGTTAAAAAGTTTAACCCTTCGTCTATTTTACAGAACTTGTTGCCTAACACTCAATGGCAAATTATGACTGTTGTTAATCCTATTAGAATGCCAGAAGAAGGAGGAGCTAAAGCTATTGAGCCTATTATTATTACAGGAAATACTACAAAGCCTGAAACTAATAATAATTTAATTACAGTTTATTGTAAAGATACTTCCTACTTAAGAGCAGGGGATTTATTAGAATTTCAGTCCCCTGCAGATTCTAAATTCAGACTGTCTCTTAGTCCTTTAGATAGTCATTTGTGGATGTTTGTCGAAAAGATTAACTCAAAGACAGACTTTACTATAGGATTACCTCACACTTGTTACGATCAAAATGGCAATAAATCTGTCAATAGTAATACTTGTACTGCCTACGTGATGACCAGAGGAGATATGGATGGAACCGCTGAGAATAAAGGAGTTGGACTGGGACCTGATCGGTGGTGGCGTACTCTTAAATTGAGGTTCTGGCGAGATACTTGGGCTTCCAATACGAAAGCGGGTTCTCAATATTCTTTAGGTATTAGGAAAACTTCTAATGAGGCACAGTTTTTATGGTGTGAATTTAATAACTCTAATCTCTATCTATTTGCAGATGTTGAAAAAATCAGAGGAAGACAGGTCGTTTTTGGAGCTTGGATCAATCATAAAGTTAAGCAAGGTTTAGATAGTTGGAAACTTTTTATCAATCAATTTGATGCTCAAGGAAACTTATTGTTAAGTACATTTTCTACTTCAGGTAGTTATACGGGCTATCAGTGGCGTGAAGTTACTCAGCTTATCTCTCTTGAAGCTGTTAAAGTTCAAGTCGGAGTTGAGTTTTTAGGCAACAATAATGATGTCTACTATGTTAGTCAACCCGTATTGACTTATGGACAATATCTCGGAGAGGGTAATTATACTAGACAAGAAAGTGAGTTCTTAACTGGTTCTAATAATATTGTTCCAGCTACATTTTTTGGCGCAAAAGTTAATTTTCCTAGCTCTTTAGACGGTGCTAGTGTCAATGGTTATAAGAGTTATGGCTTTCCCCTCCGTTTATATGCTGAGACAAATGGAAAAATTGCCCCAACGATAAAAAGAATTATTATGCAGATGGAGGGTCGTTGTGATACTACTGATAGGTCTTTCTTCATTAGAAATCAAGAATTTGGACCACATATTTATGGCATCGGTATGTATAGTAAAGTGATCTCTATGATGGAGACAAGTGCGGGTTATATAACGTTATGGAATGGGAATATGTATGTATATGCGGGTAATTCACCAGAAAACAACAACTGGTACAGTGTATCTTTTGATATTAGCAGCTATATTTTATAGTTAAGCCTAGATAACGGTTACCTCTTGTTTTTGCAGGGGAAAGCCTAAAGCTGTCCTCTGTTCTAGGTAGAGATGGGCGACTTCTCTGGCTAAGGCGCGAATTCTGCCAATGTAGCGAGTACGTTCAGCAACAGCTATCACTCCTCTAGCATCAAGAAGATTAAAACTATGGGAGCATTTTAAAACATAGTCTAAAGCTGGGGTGACCAGGTTCCGTTCAATTAACTGTTTAGCTTCCTGTTCATAGAGAGAGAAGAGGTTAAAGAGCATTTCAGGGTTAGATGCTTCAAAGTTATAGGTACATTGTTCTATCTCGGTTTGTAAATAGATTTCACCATATTCAATCTTTTCATTCCATTGAATCTTCTTGATAGAATCAACCCCTTGGAGATACATAGCGAGACGTTCTAGACCATAGGTTATCTCAATAGAGACAGGACGACAATCAATTCCACCACACTGTTGAAAATAGGTAAATTGAGTAACCTCCATCCCATCTAACCAGACTTCCCAACCGACCCCCCAAGCACCTAAAGTAGGGGATTCCCAATTATCCTCAACAAAACGGATATCGTGGTCTTTGGGGTTAATTCCTAAAGAGCGTAAAGAGTCCAGATAAATATCTTGAATGTTTTCTGGATTGGGTTTAATGAGTACTTGATATTGGAAGTAATGTTGAAAGCGGTTGGGGTTCTCGCCATAACGTCCATCGGTGGGACGACGACAGGGTTCAATATAGGCAACGGCCCAAGGTTCTGGCCCAATAGCACGTAAGAAGGTGTGAGGATTCATTGTACCTGCTCCTTTTTCAGTATCATAGGGTTGGGCAATGAGACAACCGCGTGTACTCCAGAATTGATTAAGTTCGGTAATAATGGACTGAAAAGTAATAGACATATTAGTTAATTATTAGGGGTGCAGGGACTTTGCCCAGTGATTTAAGAGTAGCGAATTAAGCACGACTAGAACTGAACTACTAGCCATAAAAGCACCAGCGACTGCAGGGCCGAGATAAAAACCATTGACAGGGAGAGCTATACCTGCTGCTAGGGGAATAAAGAAAAGATTATAACCAAAAGCGAAGAAGAGATTTTGACGAATCGTCCTGAAAGTGGCTTGGCTCAATTCTAAGGCGAAGAGGACATCTTTGAGCTGCTGCCTCATTAAAATTACTCCTGCTGCATCCTGGGCGATGTCTGTGGCACCTGAGAGGGAAATACCTAGATCTGACTGGGCAAGTGCTGGGGCATCATTGAGTCCATCACCAATCATTCCGACAAGTTCCTGTCTGGACTGTTGTAAACTCTTGATGATTTCTGCTTTTCCTTGGGGGGTAATTCCCGCATAGACTTTTAAAATACCTAGTTCTTGGGCTATTTTTTGCGCGACCTCTGGCTGATCTCCGGTGACTAGGACTATTTCGATCCCTTTATTTTGTAGACTTTTAATAGTTGTCTGAGCATCAGGGCGTAACGCATCACTTAAGGCAATAGCACCGATAGTCTCTCCCTCGCTAGCAATATAGACTAGGGTTTTGCCTTCTGCTAAGAGGCTTTGACTTTGTTCTAGGAGATTTTCTGGGATCTGCACAGCCTGGTTATTTAGATGAACTTTATTTCCCACTAAAATAGATTTTCCCTCAATTTGAGCAATTAGTCCTCGACCATCTGGTTCTCTTTGGACATTTTCTACTTCGCTAAGGGGTAGGTTTTGCTGCCTAGCTGCTTCTTTGATGGAAATTCCAAGGGGATGATGTGTGCTGCTTTGAGCACTAGCCGCTATTTGGAGTAGGTTTTGCTGGTCTATTTTTCCTTCTATGGTGAGATAGTCGGTGATGATGGGATGACCAAGGGTGAGGGTGCCTGTTTTATCAAAGACGAGTATTTTGAGTTGGTGAAGTTTCTCTAAGATGTCTCCTCCTTTGATCAGTAAGCCTCTTTCTGCAGCAATACTAGTACCAACTAAAATAGCTGTTGGGGTCGCTAGTCCTAATGCACAGGGACAGGCAATAACTAGGACTGAGATAGCCAGTTTCAAGCTCAATAATAGAGGGGTAGGCGTGATCTCTGGGGTATGGGAATATCCTGTATGTGCCATGTAAACTAGGTCAGGGTTTATACTTCCTCCCCAATTCAACCAGAAGAGAAAGGTCACAGTAGCAATAGTCATTACTCCATAGGTAAAGTAACCGGCTATTTTATCTGCTAGGTATTGAACGGGTGCTTTACGCGCTTGGGCTGTTTCGACTGCTTCGACTATTTGTGCTAGGGTGGTTTCTGAACCAATGCGCTCTACTTGCACCAAAATAACGCCAGTCTGGTTGAGGGAACCGCCTACAACTTTCTCGCCAGTGCTTTTAATAATAGGGAGAGATTCTCCTGTTAACATAGCTTCATTGATGGTGGTTGTTCCTACTCTAATTTGACCATCTACAGGGATTTTCTCGCCTGGTGATATGCGTATCCAGTCGCCAACTTTGACTTGAATTATGGGTATTTCTATCCCTGTTTCTTCTAAACTACTTCCTGCCGCCACTAAATTTGCTGCATTGGGTTGTAGTGACATTAGATTAGATAGCGAGCGTTTTGCACGGTTTCTGGCTCTTTTTTCTAGACTTCTTCCCAGCAAGATGAACCCTAATAACATGACTGGTTCTTCAAAAAAACACTGATAACCTAATTCAGGAAACAACCAAGCTACACAACTAGTAATATAAGCACTAACTGCACCTAATGTGACTAGGCTATTCATGTTCGGGCTTCTTCTGAGTAGTCCTTTGGCACCTTCTAGGATGATGGAACGACTTGGACCGATTAAGGCGATAGTGGCTAAACTCCAATGTAGCCCAATGCTACTTAGATATGCTATGTGAGGACCGCCTAGATGTTCTAGATGTCCTATTGTTGATAGTACTATTAGAAGTATTGCTATGCCTAGGTTCCATTTTCCCTCCTTTTCTTCTCTCTGTTGCTTATGCTGGGAGGACGTTCTGCTGCTGCGCGGCTGACTAGGGAAACCCTGCGCGGTCAGTTTTTGGGCCAGGGTTTCTGGTTGAACTAAGGCAGGACTGTATTCAATTACTGCTATTTCTGTTACTAGATTTACACTGGCTTTTAGGACTCCTGACTCTTGCTTGAGTTGTCTTTCTACTGCTGCTACACAGCCAGCACATTTCATCCCGCCTATTTCTAAGGTCGTTTTTGAGAGAGGATGCTCTGAGGTTTTCACAAGTTGTTTAGCTAAGTAATATCTTTTTTTATCTACTTTAAGGATACCTGACATTTAATTTGGTTATCTATCTTATCTATAAATTGTATATTTTAAATGATCCATTTTATACACTTTGCCTCTAATCTAAGGATACTCAAGTTTATTCTCTCTCAAGGTTTGATCAATTTGGACTTAAGACTGAACGATTAGCTATTCTTATACTATGTCTAAGTTAAGCTAATTGTTGTTAAATAAATTCGTGTATAGCTCTAGTAAAATCAACTCTGATTAATACAGACTGACAGTACTTCATTAAGGTAGTAATTGTCTTAATCACGAAATCTCTGATGTCTGAAATTATTCTAAATCATTTGTGAACAATAATATGAAAAAAGTGAAGTAAATTTTCCGATAAGTTGTTTAAGTGAATGGATAAAAAAAATTAGAAAATTGGCTTTACAGTAATGAAGATCCTAAAGAAATTAAAGGAGGTTTGGCAGTTAAATGGAGTTTAGAAGGATTACCTTATCGTGAGATTCAAAAAGTGCTGAAAGTATCTTTGGGGTTTATTAGCAAATGTAAAAATAACTTTATAGAGTCTGGTATAGAAGGAATAAAGCTATCTTATCAAGGAAGTTATGGTTATCTAAGCAAAGAAGAAAAAGAAGAAATTATTCTCTGGCTAAGAGAAAAAAGTGATTGTAATTTGGAAGAATTAACTATACATATAGAGGAGGTATATGGCGTTATTTATCAGTCTCGACAAAGTGACTACTTATTATTAAAATTGTCTAAAAACAGGAGTTAAAAATCTTAGAAGAAAATTCAAAACTAGGGAATAGGTATTAGGTTAAGCTGTTAAGCATTTAAAGTGCTGGTGTAGTTCTCGTAGAGTAGATCGGGTGTAGGGTGTAGGGTGTAGGGTGTGGGAGAAATCCTAGTATCCGATTTAAGTGCTTCTTAGGTTAGATAAAAAAATGGATTCTGGTTATAAAATCATTAACTTAAGATTAAGGAGTGGGAAAATCAATTTACTATGATTAGTTCTACAAAGCAGATGGTTATTCAGGAATTTAAAGCAAGCGAGCAAGCTAATTTATTCAATCAACTCAAGCTAAATTACTTTACTGGTCAGCTAGAAATTAAAGATGACAGAGAAATAGAATATACATTTTATTTATATTTAGGACGGATAATTTACGCCACAGGAGGGTCTCATCAAGTCCGGCGTTGGAAAAGACAGGTTAGTCAGCACTTGGGTGACTTTAAGATAGACAATGAATCACTATCTAGCCTTCTACTAAACACCAAAGCACCTAATGAGTTAGCTTTATCCTGGGAATACTTGGTTTTAGATCTTTTGCTCAAAGAAAACAAAATCACCAGAGAACAATTAATTCAGTTAATTAATTCCCTGGTCAGTGAAATTCTTTTTGATCTATCTCAAAGCGGTTATACCAGTTACATAGTCAAAAAATCAAAAACATCCTTGAATCCTCCTGTATTAATTGATGCAAATCAGGTAATAGTTAAAGCTTGGAAAATGTGGCAAAATTGGCAATCAGCCAAGTTGAATAGCTGTTGCCCCAATACCACACCTGCACTAATAAAATCTGAAGAACTTAAATCGCGCATCTCAGAGGAAGCCTACAGCAAGATAGTAGAATATATCGATATGAACTACAGTCTAAGAGAGCTTGCGGTAAAACTCAATCGTAGTTTAATCTCCCTGACTAAGGCTTTAATGATCTATGTTCAACTAGGAATTATTGAACTACAAGAAATGCCGGACTCATTACCACCCCAATCATCTGCAATTCAATTTAGTTCAAACTTAGTCACAAAAACCAAAAAACTTGTTATCGGTTGTGTTGATGATAGTCCAATGGTCTGTCAGACTTTAAAGATAATTTTCAACGAAGCTGGATATGAATTTGTAGGGGTTAATCAAGAGTTACAAGCTTTTGCTATATTTCTTCAACGCAAACCAGATCTGATCTTTCTAGATTTAATTATGCCAACGATCAGTGGTTATGACTTGTGTGCAGGTCTTCGCAAATTGTCCACTTTTCGTAAAACTCCGATGATTATGCTGACGCAAAATTCTAATCTGATAGACCACTTTAAAGGGAAAATAGCTGGTTTTAATGACTTCTTGAGTAAACCAATTAATTCCGAAGAGCTTTTTAAACTGGTAAGTAAGTACGATAAATAGTTTAAAATAAATTACTTATTAAGTAGATTATTTGCCATCCATCTGGCAATAAGTTAGTGATCATTAGTCTCTTTTGCTTTTTTACTAAAAATTACACACAAAGAGATGTAGTTAGTGTAAATCTTCTTAAAGTCATCTCCTATCGCTCTGGGTCAACAAGAAAAAGTAATTTTGTTATACTATTGTATGTGAAGTCTTTTAGGTTATGGTATAAAAGGAAACTAGATAAGTAAGTAGGTTTGTCGTTCAAAAATACCTACTCAATCTAGCCAACAAATATAATAATACTATTATGTCAGATTTAATCAATGCTTTGGAAAAAGTGCCCGATTTTCGTCGCGCACCGGGTAAAAGACATCCTTTATGGTTAGTTTTAATAATAGACCTCTTGCAAAAATAAAAATTAAATCAATTTAAGTCCCAAAAACTCTATTTCTTTCCCCTATTGCCTATTCCCTATTCCCTATTGCCTGACGAATGCCTGAAGTCTAATA
>CASBQB010000123.1 GCA_949127655.1 Chroococcales cyanobacterium PMM_0086
CTGCTGGAATCTCAATTTCTAAGCTGATTTGACTAGCGGGCAGTTTTTCCTGGGTAACTTTCATTTCTATCTCTGATTCAATAAGACTGTTAGACTGCCCCATTAGGGTTTAAACTAGAATTTTCCGGGGCATAGGGAACACTTATTATAATCTTATAACGTTAGCAATGTGTGACTCTATTTTGGTTAAGTCGATTAATAATATCTATATCTAGTGGAGGAAGAACTTGTCTGATTCTAACTTGCGTGTGGCAATTCTTGGGGCAACAGGAGCAGTCGGGGCTGAATTGTTGGACTTATTGGACTCCCGTGAGTTTCCTTTATCCCATTTAAAGTTATTAGCTTCTTCTAGTTCTGCAGGGCTTTCGTTATCATTCAAGGGAAAATCTCTGACTGTCGAAGCGGTTAATGACAAGTCTTTTGAGGATGTTGATTTAGTCTTAGCTTCAGCAGGTGGTTCTGTTTCTAAGCAATGGGCCCAAATCATTGTCTCTTCTGGAGCGACCATGATTGATAATTCCAGTGCTTTTAGAATGAAGCCCAATGTACCTTTAATTGTACCAGAAATTAACTCCGAAGATATCTTAAAACATCAAGGAATTATCGCCAACCCCAACTGTACAACTATTCTTTTAGGACTAGCAGTCTATCCTCTACATCGGGTTAATCCAATAAAACGCCTAGTGGTATCTACCTATCAGTCAGTTTCAGGTGCAGGTGCAAGGGCAATGGAAGAACTCAAGTTACAGTCTAAGGCTATTTTGGCAGGGGAGAAGCCTAAACCAGACATTTTTCCCTATCCTGTAGCTTTTAATTTATTTCCTCACAATTCACCTCTCAATGAATTAGGCTATTGTGAAGAAGAAATGAAAATGCTCAACGAAACGCGTAAAATATTTAAAGAACCTAATTTAAGAGTAAGCGCGACTTGTGTGAGAGTACCTGTACTAAGAGCACATTCAGAGTCAGTCAATATTGAATTTAGTGCCCCTTTCCCCGTAGAAAAAGCCCTAGAGATACTTTCTAAAGCGCCTGGAGTACGAGTAGTCCAAGACTGGCAGAATAACTATTTTCCCATGCCAATCGATGCTTCAGGTCAAGATGATGTTCTAGTAGGACGCATTAGAGGGGATCTTTCTCATCCTCAAGCCCTAGAATTATGGCTATGTGGCGACCAAATACGCAAAGGCGCAGCCCTCAATGCAGTACAAATAGCTGAGCTTCTAATAGCCAAGAATTGTGTTAAACCATCTATGGATACTTTATGACCTATGTCTGTTTCTGAGTTTGGTCATGTCATTACTGCAATGGTCACTCCTTTTGATCAGCAGGGAAAAGTCAATTATGCAGTGGCTGAGTCTTTAGCTGATTATTTGGTCTCAAATGGGAGTGATGGAATTGTCGTCTGTGGAACGACAGGAGAGTCACCCACTCTGACCTGGGAAGAAGAATATCAACTTTTTAAAGTAGTTAAGGCAGCTGTAGGGGATAGAGGTAAAGTAATTGCTGGGACAGGCTCAAACTCAACAGCAGAAGCCATAGAAGCGACAAGCAAAGCAGCACAGCTAGGACTAGATGGGTCTTTGCAAGTAGTGCCTTACTATAATAAACCACCTCAAGAAGGTCTATATCAACATTTTCAAGCGATTGCCCAAGCTGTCCCAGACTTCCCGATTATGCTGTATAATATACCTAGTAGAACCGGACAGAACATCTTACCCGAAACTGTTGCTAAACTAGCAAAGATTGAAAACATAGTAGCCATTAAAGAGGCGAGTGGTAATCTAGAGCAAGCCTGTTGGATATCTCGATTAACAGGCGGTTCACTAGCAATTTATGCAGGAGATGATGCTCTTACTTTACCGATCCTAACAGTAGGAGGGATAGGTGTAGTGAGTGTAGCTAGTCATCTAGTAGGTACACAGATACAGCAAATGATCCAAGCATTCTTTCAAGGAAAGACTAAAGAAGCTGTTGAAATAAATGTGAACCTTCTATCTCTTTTTAAAGTATTATTTTGTGCAACAAATCCGATACCGATCAAAGCAGCCTTAAAACTAAAAGGTTGGGACGTAGGATCTTTAAGACTACCTTTGTGTGAATTACCATCAGAACTACAAGTAGACTTAGAAAAAGTTTTGCAAGAATTTAGATAGTGAGTGCAAGATACTCAAAGAGGAAGACCGACTACTAAAAGTTTAGAAAAACTGAATAGTTTTTTTGAAGAAAAAAGACGCGCACTAGAAAACCTGTTAGGAGGAAAATGACCGAAAACGAAAATCAAAAACAACTAAAAATCATCCCTTTAGGAGGATTACACGAAATTGGAAAAAATACTTGTGTATTTGAGTATGAAGATGAAATAATTCTAGTCGATGCTGGTTTAGGTTTCCCCTCAGATGGTATGCACGGGGTGAATATAGTACTACCAGATATGACCTATCTAAGAGAAAATCGCCAAAAAATACAAGGGATGATCGTCACACATGGACATGAGGATCATATTGGGGGAATAGCTTATCACCTGAAACAATTCGATGTTCCGATCATCTACGGACCTAAGTTAGCAATGGCTCTTTTAAGAGATAAATTAGAAGAGGCAGGACTAGTTAAAAGAACTAACATACAGACAGTAAGTCCCAGAGAAACAGTCAAATTAGGCAAACACTTTGCAGTAGAATTTATCCGCAATACTCACTCGATAGCAGACAGCTTTAGTATAGCTATCACCACACCAGTAGGGGTCATTATACATACAGGAGACTTTAAAATTGACCACACTCCTGTAGATAATGAATATTTTGACCTCCAGAGAATCGCTGAATACGGTTCCAAAGGTGTTCTCTGTCTGTTGAGTGACTCCACAAATGCCGAATTACCAGGGGTGACTCCTTCGGAAGCTTCCGTTTACCCAAACCTAGATCGCGTCTTTACTGAAGCTAAAGGACGCTTAATGATCACAACCTTTGCCACATCAGTGCATCGGGTGAACATAGTCTTAAGCCTAGCTCAAAAACACGGCAGAAAAGTGGCAGTAGTAGGGCGAAGTATGCTTAATGTAATTGCCCATGCTCGTAATTTAGGTTATATTAAGTGCCCTGATAACCTCTTTGAACCAATTAAGTCTATCCGCAGCTTACCTGATGAAAAAATCGTTATTTTAACGACAGGTTCACAGGGAGAAACTTTAGCAGCAACCACTCGGATCTCCAGAGGTGAACATCCTCAGATTAAAATTCGTACTGGTGACACAGTAGTCTTTTCAGCTAGCCCTATCCCTGGCAATACAATCGCCGTTGTCAATACAATTGATCGCCTAATGATTTTAGGTGCTAACGTCGTCTATGGACGTGACAAGGGTATTCACGTTTCAGGACACGCTTCACAAGAAGAACATAAGTTGATGCTAGCTTTAACTCGTCCTAAGTTCTTTATGCCCGTACATGGCGAACATCGGATGTTAGTTAAACACGCTCAAATGGCTCATAGTATGGGTATTCCTAAAGAAAATATGGTCATTGTCAAC
>CASBQB010000124.1 GCA_949127655.1 Chroococcales cyanobacterium PMM_0086
AGTGCCAAACTAGAATCAGCTATCGCATAGGTTAGAGTATCTTGTGCTTCTTCTAAACTTTGTAGATGAAAATTTAATCTTCCAGAGATTTCCTGCTTGGTCATTAACAGAGTCTTTTGCAATTGCCATTGTAATTTTGTCGCCTCTATTTTGGCATTAAGTCTCTGATACTCTTCCCGCTCTGTCCTTAGTCGTTCTTCCTGACCTATCAGTACAGATGCTATATCTTGAGAATCTCTTCTTTTTTGTTCTAGTTCTTGCCAGTGCTCATTTAGGTTATTTTGCCCTTCTTCTATTATTTTAAAGGCATTTGGTAGCTGTTCCCATAGAGATTCACTATTATTATCTTGAACATTTAAACGTTTTAATAAACTCTGTATCTTATCATAATCCTGACCATTATTTCGATCAGCATTTTCTAGATTAAATCCATGCTGTTGAAGCTGTTCTTGTTCGTGGCGTAAGCTTTCCCACTGCCGTTCTAGTTGTTGGCGTTCACCTTCTATCTTTTGATATTGTTCTTCTAAATATTCTAGTTGTTCGTACTGTGATTCTAGTTCTGCTTGTTTATCGGCAATAGTTTGACTTTGAAGTTCTAGAGAGTTTTTCCACCCCTCAATTTCTTCCTGTTGTTCTTTGGATTTTTCTAATAAACGCGATAATCTTTGTAGTTGTTGAACCAGCTTTATTCCCGCTAATTCTACATCTCCCTGTATCTGTCGATTATTATTCAGGTTCACCATAACTAGAACCCCTTCACCCAAAGTCTCTATCCCTTCGGCTGTCAGAAGATCCTCGTTTGGTGTATTACTCCATGTTTGGTCATTATTCTGACGTGCTAGAAGTTTGAGATCCGTCTTCAAATTTCCACTGATAAATGCTCTGCTTTGTCTTTTGATTTCTGCCAGGTAGAGCATCGGGTTGCAATCCTTATTGATGTCTCTTTGTACTTAATATTTTACATCTCCAACACTTTACAGTGTAATGAAGTTTTTCTCCGCTGCTGTTAGGCACTCAGCAATGCCTTGTTCTGTTTAGATTTCTTTTGTGCTAACCCTGCCTGATTTTCTCTTTCTTGTCCATAGTGGAACCCGATAGAGATTATCGTTTTGGGGTTTTGTAATTTTAATGTACTACTAAAACAGTCCTTAGCTTTTGGCTAATCTAAACATTCCCCCATTGTAACATTTTCCCAAAGCCTTGTTTACCTAGATTTTACCTAAAAATATCTCTCCAATTCTAGATCTTTGGGTTACTCAAAACACCCCCTGTTGCCTGGCTACATAAGTACATATATCTTAGTGTTTAAGGTAGGCATGGCTACGCTATTTACTTAAATATTAGCATATCTAGTATCGGTTCTTTGCTTAATATGAGGATAAATCTAGATAAAGAATATTTTGAGCGCGATTATCTTGTAACACTTTTAGTGTAAGTTATTAAGTGCTACTTTCAGGCAAGAATCAAGCCGAACATTGGCAATTAGTCTAATCTATACCTATACTGATATCTAGATCCATCTATCTCTAGAGAATGACCTACAAAAAAATGTTCTCCTATCGCCTAAAACAATTTTTTGAGAGTTTCCCTCTCTTAGATAGATATATTCTGACTGAACTATTTTACCCATTTTTCTTCAGTATAGGCATTTTCTCATCTTTAGGAGTTTCCGTTGGTTATCTATCTGATTTAAGTAACAAGGTAGTAGAGTCTAATTTACCCTTGATTATGGCCATACAGGTTTTCTTTCTCAAAATTCCAGAATTCATTGCTTACGCTTTACCTATTTCTGTATTATTAGCAACTTTAATGACCTATGGTCGTCTGAGTAATGATAGTGAAGTAGTCGCCTTACAAAGCTGTGGAGTAGGTATTTATAGATTAGTTATTCCTGCTTTAATTCTGAGTGTTTTAGTAACAGGTATTTCATTTATTTTTAATGAGTTAGTCGTCCCAGCAGCTAACTACAAAGCTACAGCTATTTTAATAGAAAGCATTAAAGAAGAACACCCTTTTTGGCAGAATAAAGATATTTTTTACCCTGATTACCAAGAAGTTATTTTACCTAGTGGGGAGAAAACACAACAACTAAAAAATTTATTTTATGCGCAACAGTTTGATGGACAGGAGATGAAAAATCTGACTATACTGGAATGGTTAGATAAAAAACTCTCACAAATTATTGTCTCTAAGTCAGCCATATGGAATACGAAAGAACAAGCTTGGGATTTTTCTCAAGGAACAATTTATCAATTAAAAGCTGATGCTTCTTATAGTCAAGTTATCCCTTTTGAAAAGAAACAAATTGCTTTATCAAAAGCTCCTTTTCAGCTAGCTAGTCAAAGTCGTAATCCTTATGAAATGAACTTACAACAAGCTTGGGATTTTATGAAAATACTCAGACAGGCAGGTGATGAAAAGAGATTACTCGCTTTTGAAGTAAGAACTCAACAAAAAATAGCTTTTCCTTTTGTTAGTATTGTTTTTAGTATAGTTGGTGCAGTAGTTGGTATACGTCCAGACAGAATGAGTCGTTCAACTAGTTTTGGTCTATGTATTGTGATAATTTTCTCTTACTATCTGTTGGCTTTTTTAGTGGGTAGTTTGGGAATGGCTAGAATCTTATCACCTATTTTAGCAGGTTGGTTACCTAATATGATTTGCTTAGTAGGAGGTGGGATAGTACTGCGTAGATTGGCTAACTAAGACATATATGCTCTCAACAAATAACCTATCATAGTTAATGATGTAGCTCTAAAGTCTATAATTTATGTTTTGTGCCCTCGAGTAAAAGACAATGACTCTTACAATTCAGGTTGATACCTGTTTTCAGATAGAAGACACACCTATAGAGATCCTCGACTATCTAGGAAACAGAGAAGATGTCTACTATTTTAAAACCCTCATACATAGCAGCGAGAAAGCGACTGAAGGACTCCTGCGCGTTGGATCACTCTCAGGGGGACTGCATAGAGAACTAACTCTCAGGGACTATCTCAAAGACCATAAAATGCTTTCTTCTCTAGTCAAGGTAATTACAGAACCCTCTGTAGAAATTCAACTTGCTTCAATAGAAACACCATCTCTTCCTGATTCTAATTACCTAGAGGAGGAATACTATCCCGAAGAAGAAATAGACCTGATCTCTCCAGAAAAACTCCTCATTCTAAGTCAATACCCCGAAAATACCCTAGACAATGACTTAGAAACAGAGCAAAATCTCAATGACTATCTTTTAGTAATCAGTCAAATCTGTCAATTTTTTCGCTATGTAACACAGGGTAACTGGTGTTTTGTTTCCCTACTGCCACAATACATACAAAAAGGCTCTCTGATTAAATTTTATGACCTTACCTCAGTCTATCCTCTTAATTCAACAATTACCTTAGACTCGGTTGACTCCTATTC
Organism: Chroococcales cyanobacterium PMM_0086; assembly: GCA_949127655.1. Classification (GTDB taxonomy): domain Bacteria; phylum Cyanobacteriota; class Cyanobacteriia; order Cyanobacteriales; family Microcystaceae; genus CAISPN01. Next base: position 3,409 of record CASBQB010000124.1, read on the forward strand.
TGCCCCAGAATTAGCCTATGGTCATCAAATTGTCGAACAACATAGCACTTATGCAATAGGCAAATTCCTCTATCAAATTCTGCCAAGAGAGAACCTAGAGACTCTTAGTCCTTCTATTAAAAGAGTTCCCCTCCTTTCTCAAATCTTATCCCTTTCCCTCTCACCCATCCCTGAAAATCGGTTACCACTCTCTCAACTGCTTAATTTACTAGTCACACTGCGTAAAAATCTAAGTTTTCCCCGCCTTTACTGGGAAATTGGCAGTCATTCGATTGTCGGTCTTTCTAATCATCGTCTCAATAATGAAGACAGTTATCTAGTTGTCGAGAAAAGAAGTTCTCAAACTCCCCCTTTGATTTTAGCGGCCGTAGCTGATGGGATGGGAGGACTAGCACAAGGAGAATTAGCTAGTCAAAGTGCGAGTGCAGTCTTAGAGAAGGCCAACTTTAAAACTAATCTTGAAAATGCAGAGCAACGTCAAAAATATCTCAACAGCCTAGTCTGGGAGGCTAATCAAGCTGTCTTAGAACTAGCTTCTCAGGGGGGAACCACTCTGAGCAGTTTAATGGCTACAGGACGTTATTTAAACATAGCCCATGTAGGAGATAGCCGCATTTATCTAATCAGAAACAGTTTAATTTGTCAAATTAGTGAGGATCATTCTTTAGTCGGGATGTTGGTTGCTAATGGGCAGATTACCACAGAAGAAAGTCTTACTCATCAAGACCGTTCTGTTCTTTTGCGTTCTCTTGGTTCTAAACCTCATATTTCTTCTGAATATATTCAAACCCTCGAACGTTTTGGGGGCGAAATTTCCCTCACTCTCCAAGATCAGGATATCTTACTACTCTGTTCTGATGGAGTCTGGGACTTAGTAAACTCCACAGAACTTTTAGAAATCTTTACCCAAGCTACCTGCTTACAAAAGGCTGTTGAGTTGACCTTAGATCAAGTTCTTTCTAAGGGGGCCAATGACAACGCCACTTTAATTGCTTTAAGAGTTAATATTCAATCAGGTATATGACCAATCTTTGTCCAGCTTGTCTGAGTGAAAACCCAATAGGTGCGAATACTTGTTCAGTTTGTGGTTTTACCTTACAAACAATTACCCAAAAAGATGTTCATCATCTAGCCAATCAAACTATTCTAAGCAATACTCAACACAACCGACGCTATCAAATAGAGGATACTTTGGGAGAAGGTGGGTTTGGTATTACTTACAAAGGAATCGATCTTTTACAGTCTATCACTGTCGCTATTAAAGAATATTGGCCTGAAAAGGCAGCTAGACAGCAAGACGGTATTATTTGGCCCTCCTCAATTTCACCTGAAAACAAAAACAAACAGATTAAAACATTCATTGAAGAGGGTCAAAATATCTATCTTTGTAGTCACCCTAATATAGTTAAAGTCTATGATTGGTTTTTAGCTAACAATACAGCCTATATCGTTATGGAGTTTATTCAAGGGAAAACCCTTTATGATCTTGTTAAAGAAAAAGGCAGACTTAATAATATTCAAGCTAAAAAATACCTTTTAGAAATTGCCAGCAGTCTCAGCCTAATTCATCAAAAAAATATGCTGCATCGGGATATCAAACCTGACAATATCATCATAGATCACCAAGATAGAGCTATTTTGATCGATTTTGGCAGTGCTAGGGAATTTATGGCCAATAAGACTAATATTATGACACAACTGCTAACTCCTGGTTATGCCCCTCTAGAACAGTATTCTAAACAGGGTAGAACCGGTCCTCCTCTAGATATTTATTCTCTATGTGCAACTTTTTATTATGCCTTGACCGCAACTGAACCTGCTGCAGCTACTGAGAGAATTAATACAGATACTTTGATTCCACCTAAACAACTCTTTTCCTCTATTGACCCTTTAATAGAACAAGTTTTTTTAACTGGACTGAAAGTTAAAGCAGAAGAACGTTTCGCAACAGCTGATGACTTAATTCAAGCTTTAGAAGGAAAGTGGATTTCTCCTACTCTTAAAAAAGCCAGAAAACTAGTTAAAGAAGGTCAATTATCTAAGGCTGCTGAACTCTATAAAACCTGTTTGAATCAACCAGATGCAGTAATAGAACTTGCCATCTTACAGAGTCACTTAAAAGATCCAGATGTTGAAAAAACTGCTCAAAAGGCTATTCAAGCTAACCCCAAAGATAGTAGAGGTTATGGAGTCTTAGGTAGTTTTTATTGCAGTCAAAAAGAATGGACTAAAGCAATTAATAATTTAGAAAAAGCAGAGTATTTATTACCAAATCAAAGCTGGATTTTAACTAATTTAGCTTGGGCTTTAGCTAAAATTAATCAATGGGATGCAGCAGAAAAAACTATCCAAAGAGTTACTCAAATAACACCTAATCAACCCTTTATTTTAGGTTTACAAGCATGGATATCTGTAAAACAAAACCAGTTCAAAGAAACAATACGCTATGCTAGAAGGGCTTTATTTAATGCTCCAGCAGATGTAAAATTAAAAGAATGGGTCTACCCTAATTTATTAATAGCACTCGCTAAAGTTACTCAAAATACCGCTACAAAGGACTTAGAAAGAGCTATTGAACAGTTTAATAATGAGTGTCCTGAAAGTAGTTTAGCTAAGGCTATTCAAGGATGGAAATTAGCTAAAAGTGGAGATTGGAATCAGGCTTTAATCTACTTTAATCAAGCTAATTCATCTCAATCAACAGGCTGGATTATCTTAAATCAAGCAACTACAGAGGAATATTTAGGCAATTTACCTGCAGCTATTCAATTATATCAAAGCTACTTGAAAGACTGTTCTTATAACTATCAAGTATTGTATAGATTAGGCTTACTAAACGGACAACTTAGACAGTGGAATACTGCTAAAAGATATTTAGAAGAATGTCTTAAATTGAAGTTAGACTATGCAGAAGCCCATCATAATCTAGGTTGGATCTTACTACATATTAAGACAGTAGACGGACAAATACAATATGTTCGCCCTCTTTTAGAATTTTATAAAAAAGCTATTTATTTATACCAACAAGAACAAAAAATACAACTTGTTGAACAGATAAAAGAAGCATTTAAAAGCATCAAGGTAAAAATCTAGCCTATATTCAGCAGGTTATAGAGGGGAGTTATTGTATTTTTAAAGAAAGGTTTGTTGTTGATTTTGTAAGTCAAGGATTTGGGCAGTTATTTTAGAAGATGGATTGGTCTTTATTTGTTCTTGTTTTTGCAACAGCATTTTTTGACGAGCCAAGGCAGTCCCCATTGACGTGATGCACATAGATCGCCTGGAGGATGGCAAAATAGTAGAACATTGGGGACAGGGTGATGCTTTGGGTCTAATGTAGCAGTTAGGCATTGTGTTTTTACCTAGTCCCGGACTTTTAATTCACAATTTTAAAAGTCTTTTTTTTAAATAACCCTATAACAAACCATCCATCAAATCTAAGATTTTAATACTCTCAGAAGAAAGCTTATCTGTAGAGGGAGTATTTTTGAGATGGTATTCTAGTAGTCCTTTGAGTGAGATCAATTTAAGACTGTTTTCAGCTAAAGTATTAGCGATAACTTCTGCTCCTGGTAAATAACCTATCGCTCCTAAATCCATTAA
>CASBQB010000125.1 GCA_949127655.1 Chroococcales cyanobacterium PMM_0086
ACGTTTTCACCCCCTAAATTAGCTTCATTTTCCTTGATTTTGTTCCGCTTGCGAGCTACTGCATTAATAGTACGAGTTAAAACTGCTTTGAGACCCTCTAAATGCGTCCCTCCATCAATGGTGCGAATATTGTTAGCAAAGCCTAAAAGATTATCGTTATAAGAATCTATACACCACTGTAAGGCGACTTCTATATAAATACCGTTGCGTTCTCCAGAGACATAGATGATTTCTGGATGGAGAACCTCCTTCTCCCGACACATATAGGCTACATAATCTCTGATCCCTCCCTCATAACAATAGACTTCTATATGAGGTTCTGCAGGTCTATAATCTGTAAAGGTCATGGCCACCCCAGGATTGAGGTAAGCTAACTCTCTTAAGCGTCCTGCTAAGAGGCTATATTCAAATTCTATGCTGACAGTAAAGATTTGCGTATCTGGTAAGAATCTGACAGATGTTCCGGTAGGATGTTTTGGATCAGGAGAAACCTTTAATTCACTTTGTGGTTTTCCCCTTTCATAGCGTTGAGTATGTACCTTTTTATCCCGCCAGACATTCACTTCGACCCATTCTGAAAGGGCATTGACGACCGAAATACCTACACCATGTAACCCTCCAGACACCTTATAACCCCCGCTACCAAATTTTCCCCCTGCATGGAGGATGGTCATAACCGTTTCTAGAGCCGATTTACCAGTACCTGAGTGCTTGTCTATGGGGATACCTCGCCCATTATCCACTACGGTAACTGATCCATCTTTGTTGATGTCCACTTCTATATGAGTACAATAGCCAGCCAGGGCTTCATCAATTGAGTTGTCTACCACTTCATAGACAAGGTGATGAAGTCCTCTAGGTCCAGTTGTCCCAATATACATCCCTGGTCTTTTCCGTACCGCTTCTAGACCTTCTAGAACTTGTATCTGTTCAGCACCGTAGTTACTGGTCATAGTCTTCACCTTAAGGGATGTACTAAACCCCTAAATAACAAAATCTTTCAAAATTCTAACATAAAAGGGTTCAGGACTGCTTTAAATGGATTTGAGAGAGTATTTAGGTTGGGGGTAGAGTCTTTAAAATTGGTCTTTCATCCCGCGTATTTTGGCAAAAACCCTAACTGAGTCTGTACTGTTAGCGGTTTGTTGCAAGGCGGGTTGATCCCAACGTAAAAAGGGGTTAGTTTGACGTTCTAGACCTAAAAGAGATGGTACTGTTGCTTCATCTTGAGAACGAGCTTTTTGTACTTGATGGAAACGCTGTTGTAAAATCTCATTATCGGGATCGACGGTCACAGCAAATTTGAGGTTACCTAGAGTATATTCATGAGCACACCAGATGCGGGTGTTATCAGGTAATTGGCGTAGCTTCCCTATTGAGTCTACCATTTGTGTGGGGGTTCCTTCAAACAGTCGCCCACAACCTCCAGCAAAGATGGTATCACCACAGAATAATTCTCCAGTCCCGGTTGTTTCTGTGGGGGGAAAATAGTAGGCGATATGTGCTTTAGTATGACCAGGAATAAAGAAGACTTCAGCAGATCTCCCTGCAAAACTGACTTGATCTCCTTCGACTAAGAAGACCTGTTGACCTGGTATTCTACCTTTATCTTCTTTTCCACCATATACACAGAGATTGGGGAAAGCTTGAATAAGTTTCTGGTTTCCTCCTACATGATCGGAGTGATGGTGAGTATTAAAGATAGCTACTAATTCTAGATCGAGTTCTTTTAATAAGTCTAAGACTGGTTGTGCTTCAGCAGGATCTACTACTGCGGCAATTTTTTGCTCTTGGTCATAGAGCAGAAAGATATAGTTATCAGAGAGGACGGGTATTCTTTTAATTTGCATAATCTTTTAGGCTACTTTACATATCTAATGTACAACAGTAGATTAGAAATTGGACAATGTTCCCTGCTTTAATAGCTTTGGTAAAAATCTATTCAAATTTTCACTTCATTTCTTAGATAAGAAGGGTAAATAAAAATGACAGAAGTTCTACACTTTACAGGATTTATTAAGGGAGTAACCTATAAAACTTACTTAGCAGAGACACTAAAAGAGATTAGTTTGGATGAATTTGATATCAATCAAGTAAATGGATTTGGATTAATTAACTCTCCCATAACACAAATCGCTCATTCGCAATGGGTATCACCTAAAAGAACTAGAAGTTACCCCTTTGCCAGAATTTACAACACATATAATGCGTCTAAAGTGATAACTATTATCCCTATAATTAAAGACGAAGGAAAGGATGGAGATAGAGATCGAATTCAGTATTCAACCATCTCATGGATGAATTTACTTAATATTTATATTGTACTTGCTTATTATGAAACGGCTGATAAAAGTACCAAAAGAGGACAAAATAACAAGCAGAAGTTAACCAACCAGCAATTTAATAATAATTGTGTCAAATCTCAAATTGATGAGATATTAGCATATCATCAGAGTGCTCTGCATTGGAATAATAACTTATTTGAAGAAAGGTTTACACAAATTTTTAAAAAAGCACTAGATTCTTATGATTCTATCTCCGCAACAACTGGAGTAATGATTCACTCTCGACAAGGAATGGATAGCTATTTACAACATATTACAGAGGAATTCCAAGAGTTTAAAAATATTTCTCTTAAAGGTTCCCAGATTGCTAGTCAAAGAGAATCTCTTACATCTCATAAACTGGAACATTTAACTGATGGATTAAAAGCTACCTTTAGTATAGAAAATTACTTAGGTGGAATTTACTATTTAACTCCAGATGAAATATTTATCCAAAACAATACTTATATAATACAGGAGTCAAAAAACACTTCAAAAAAATCTTTGCCAAGTTTGTCTGATATCCAAGATGGTTTATTTAAGTTAATATTATTTTCTAATCTAGATTCGTTAAATCTCAATGGTCAACCAGTATCGTTCATAACAAAGTTAAAGTTAACTGGTAAAAATGTGATAGGCTTTATTATGTTTCCATATGCCAAAGAAACAGAGCTAGCATCTTTTTTGACTAAGAATGACCACATTTTTAATAATAATCAAAAAGAAATAATCAGAAAACTTGCTCTAGAGGCGAAATATAACAAAAATATTCAGATAGAGGTGACAAGTAATTAGTAAAAATATGATAAAAAGTCCCCTACGCTATCCAGGAGGAAAATCAAAAGCTATCAACAAAATAGTCCAAGACTTACCCGATAGTTTTTCTGAATTTAGAGAACCTTTTGTCGGTGGTGGTTCTGTATTTATTTACTTAAAGCAAAAATTTCCTGACCTAAAAATTTGGATTAATGATTTAAACCCTGAAGTTTTTTTATTTTGGAAATATACTCAATCTCATTTACCTCAACTAGTCAAAGAAATACATTATATTAAAGAAAAATATACAGATGGTAGATTGTTATTTCAGAATTTAACTACTGTAAATATTAATAATTTATCTGAATTTGAGAGAGCAGTCAGATTTTTTATTCTTAATAGAATTACCTTTAGTGGAACTGTTGAATCTGGGGGATTTTCTCAGCAAGCTTTTGATAACCGCTTCACTTACTCTTCAATAGAGCGCCTAGAGAAATTAGAAACAATCCTTACAGAAGATATCAAAATAACTAATTTAGATTACAGTGAACTACTACAAGCAGAGGATAATGATATATTTATATTTTTAGACCCTCCTTATTTTACCGCTACGAAGTCTAGGTTATATGGATTGAGAGGAAATCTACATACTAGCTTTGAGCATGAGCGATTCGCACTAAATATGCGTAAATGTCCGCATCGATGGCTAATTACTTATGATGATTCTCCAGAGATTAGAAGGTTATTCAGCTTTGCTAATATTACTGAATGGACTCTTCAGTATGGGATGAATAACTACAAGCAAGAACGTGCGGTTCAGGGTAAGGAGTTATTAATTAAAAACTATTAAGATCGGAATTCATGGATCAGAATAATGACATAATATAGATCATTCTGTTATCAATTCCTTGGCTAAAGTTTCTAAAGTTTTATATGGTGAAAATGATGAACCACGAAGACACAAAGGACACAAAGGTAATGTACGAAGATGAACCACGAAGACCCAAAGGACACAAAGGTAATGTACGAAGATAAACCACGAAGACACAAAGGACACAAAGGTAATGTACGAAGATAAACCACGAAGACACAAAG
>CASBQB010000126.1 GCA_949127655.1 Chroococcales cyanobacterium PMM_0086
GCCAACAGGTATATAATCCTCTTCTTGCTATGGAATAGCTTTAATATCGGCGCACTTCTTCACTTGTTTGTATTTGTGCTTGATCATCCAGTAAATTCTCACCAAAAATATTTAACAAAATAATAAATAATTACAAACAGAAAAATGGAAGCTAAAACATTATAATAACAATAATCAACCTGTTTGAAAACTCCTCCATTCAAAACAAGAATCACTTGATCAATTCTTCGTGCAAACATTTTGTTAGTGTAGTAATATTTCGTCCGATATTATCTCGCACCCTCAAATGATTAAGTCTCTTTTATCCTTCTAATTACCTTTGCAATGCTTCTATATTGCTATTCTACACCTTGAAATGTCATCACTGTTGTTATCTTTATTTTTCTGCGCTTTTTTCTTGTTTTTCAACAAGATCCACAATTATTACTCAAACAACAAGTAGACAACAAACAACAAAATACCAACAACAAAGAATGACTGTGTGGTCACCTTTTACATTATTTGCCTTGCCTCAGTCATAGCTACACATATAAAGCGCATAATTGGTGAGATTTCAGTTACTTGTAAGAACATCTTTCAACTCATTTTTCAACGTCAAAATGCTCTAAATCATCGTTTACGACCGATTGGTAACCTTTGTTTTTCGTTTGTCAACTTTTTGTTTCGAGATGAATCGGATTTAGACAAATCTCAGAGATCAAGTTCATCGATGAAACACATCAACCGACAAAAACAAAAATGGAAGCTCAAATACGTAGACTGACAATAATCAACATGTTTTAGCCATTCGGATCCATTCAAAACAAGAATCACTTGATCAATTCTTCGTGCAAACATTTTGTCAGTGTAATCATATTTCGTCCGATATTATCACGCTCCATCGAATTATTCACTTTGTTTTATCCTTTTATTTACCTTTTCTATGCTTCTATTTAGCATCTTTACACCTTGAAATGCCATCACTGTTGTCATCTTTATTTTTCTGCGCTTTTTTCTTGTTTTTCAACAAGATCCGCAATTATTGCTTAGACAACAACTAGACAAAAAACAAAAATATACCAACAACAAAGAATGACTGTGTGGTTACCTTATGCATTCATTGTCTTGCCTCAGTCATAGCTACATACATAAAGCGCATAATTGGTGAGATTTCAGCAACTTGTAAGAACATTATTCAACTCATTTTTCGACCTCAAACTGCTCCAAATCATCGTTTACGATCGAGTGGTAACCTTTGTTTTTCGTTTGTCAACTTTTTGTTTCGAGATGAAACCGATACATGTAATTTCAATCATACATTTAACAGATAATTGCAGAAAAATAAAGTGGAACAACTTTGAGGAAAATGTGAATGAATGTGTTTATTTGTGTCCATCAAAAACATAGAGATAAAGCTCATAGCCTCCCATGCTGATGGACTTACATTTCTGCTTCTTCTCCATTGAAAGTTGATGGTACTCAAGCGAGTTGAGCAGTCTTCTGGTGCCAAGAACTATGGTAGAAGCGACAGGAGACCTTTTGAGGTTCTCCTCATTGTTCAGAACAACATGTTTGAGGTTTACCGTCTTGGAGTGGAGCTGCTCTTTGAATTTCTGCAGAGCCAACCGCTTCTGCTCGAGCAATTCGGCCGCCAGCTGGACTTCTTTCTCAAGAATGGACATCTGTTCTTCAAGTTGCACAACATGCACCACTTCATTCCTTGCAGAGATCAACTCAAACAACAACCCTTTCTGCACTTCCTCTCGGCTCACGAGGCTTTTCTCTCCGTTTCTGATTAAGAAGGTGGTCTTGCTCCAGTTCAAGGGGTTCTTAAGTTTAAGTTGTTCATTTCCCTCCAACAAAGAGTTCAAAGGGTTTGCAATATGAGATTCAGTCAGTTTCAGATCTAGTCGGTCGCTCAACAAGGTTATCTCATTCTTAATTTCAGAGCGTGAACAGGTTTCTCTTCTCACGAACAGTGATCCAACCACAAGTTTTGCTATTTCCTTGCATTTGAGCTTGGACAATCTGAGTGGCGTCAATCTGGAGACCACCAATGTGCTCTCATCATATTGAAGCACAACGTTGATGTCGTCTCTGCTCACAGAGCTCCCGTAAATCCAGAAGAAGGCAGTGGAGTTGCAATAGAAAAAATCGTCAGAAAGTGAAAGAAAATTATTAATCCACGTTTCCAACTGAGGCAACCTCTTCCAAGCACCAGGAACATTGAACAGGTTGTCAATGATCGAATTGGCCTCCTCAATATTGTCAATTTGAGGTTTGCGTTGAACTGGAGCCCTAAAATAAGCCGAAACAGCCCCTCTGTTCTCCCTTTCAGAGTAAAGTTGGGCTATTTCAAAGTGATGAACACTCAATCTGTTCGAGAGGTGTTCGTGGACTCTAGTGATTGTTGGATTCACGAAAATACGAGCGTAAAAGCGGAAGAACATCTCCTCACTCGTATTCATGGCCAAAGCCCATCTATTAAATGTTTGATAAATAAATAATATTTACAATCACAATAAATAATATAAAACAACACAAAAGAATAGAAATTGGAGATTTACTCTCTGAAGTACTGTTTTCTGATGTTATCGGAGACATTGTGTTCGAGGAGACATTGATCATAGAGCATCGGGATTATTCGACGAAGCGCTTTGAAGTGAATGTGCAAGTTTTTGTCATAGAATTGGAAAGTTTCCATCAGCAGCTTGGTGAGTTCATCTCTTACAATCCCGCTTCCAGATTGGTTCAGGAACAGATGGTCAACATACCCTTTTTTCTAACAATTTTGGAGGAGGCAGGCATGCCCAAACAAATAAACATGAAAAGCAAGAGGAACTGTGAAAAATTTGATGTTGTGCTCCGGAATCGTCTTTTGATGAGGGAGGAGCATATTCACTTGCATCTTCACTTCTATTTGCCTTTTCACACACTCCTGGTGAGCACGTGCATGTAGTAAGAACACCAAACCGTTTTTCTTGTTTTCCAGTTCCTTCTTCTTCTCTTTTTCTGTCAGTGACTTTGTGATGAGCAAATCGTACTCCTCTTTCAGCTTCTTCACTTCTTGCTCCAGCGTGTTTGCCAACTCCTTGTCTTCAATATCCACCTTTTTCACAACAAAA
>CASBQB010000127.1 GCA_949127655.1 Chroococcales cyanobacterium PMM_0086
AAATTAAAGCGACTACAGAAGAACTTAAGTAGGAAACAAAAAGGGAGTAAAAGGCGAGAGATAGCTAAACTTAAAGTAGCTAAACTACACGCAAAAATAAAAGATACTAGAAATGACTTTCTACATAAGTTATCAACTAGAATAATCAGAGAAAACCAATCTATTGTTTTAGAAGATTTGAACACAGCAGGAATGCTAAAGAATCGTAAACTCTCAAGAGCTATAAGTGATTTAGGTTGGCGGTCTTTTAGAGATATGTTGACCGTGCCGGCTGTTGGCGTAGCCGCCCAACGGGTCCTGCGGTCAACGGCTAAAGCCTTAATGTATGGTAGAGAGTTTAAGATAATTAGTAGGTGGGAGCCTACATCACAAAGGTGTTCTAATTGCGGTCAAATAGGCGGTAAGAAAGAGTTGTCAGTGAGAGAGTGGGTTTGTCTATATTGTGGTGCAGAACACGACAGGGATGTGAATGCAGCATTGAATATAAAAGTTGCCGGAGGACATTCGGAAACTATAAACGGACGTGGAGTTTGTGTAAGTCGACCGTTAAAAGTGGCAGTAAACCGAGAAGCGTCAACCACCTCAACCTATACTCAACTTAAGTTGTTTTAGGTGGGGAATCCCCGTCCTTTTAAGGCGGGGAGGATGTCAACCCACTCTACCTGATCTAAAAGTGTTTGTAACTCATCACCTTCAATCACTTCTGTACTCAGGAGTCGCTGAACAATCACCTCTAAGAGATCTCTATTGTTTTGAATGATACTGAGAGCTTTTTGGTGTTCGTTTTGCACAATTTGCTTAACTTCCTCATCAATAGCTTTAGCAGTATCCTCACTGACCATGCGACGAGCATTTTCTTGAGGGGTATTACCTAAAAAATTGCCTGACGGGTTCTTCTCATAAGCTAACGGTCCAATTGTCTTACTCATTCCGTAAGTTAGAACCATTCTTTCAGCTATCGCTGTAGCCCTTTGAAGATCATCTGAGGCTCCATTTGTCACCTGATTAAAAACAATCTCTTCTGCCGATCTGCCACCTAATAGCATACATATCTGTTCTTTAAATTCCTCTTCATCCATCAAGAAGCGGTCTTCTGTGGGCATTTTCAAGGTATAACCGAGTGCAGAAAGACCCCTAGGTACTATCGATATTTTAGCGACTTTTCCGCCACCTGGCATGACAGCACCCACTAAAGCATGACCTACTTCGTGATAGGCAACTATTTTCTTTTCCTTTTCACTGAGTACACGTCCCTTCTTCTCTAAGCCTCCTATAATGCGCTCTATAGCCTCATAAAAGTCTTCTTGTTGTACGGCATCCCGACGAGAGCGAGCAGCTAATAGAGCCGCTTCATTGACTAGGTTGGCTAGGTCTGCGCCTGCAAAGCCTGGTGTACGCATGGCTACAGATTTAAGATCAACCCCTGGGGTTAAGATAATTTTCTCGCAGTAGTGTTCTAAGATGGCTAGACGACCAGATAAGTCAGGGCGATCTACTAAGACTTGGCGATCAAAGCGTCCTGGACGCAATAAAGCAGAGTCTAGAGTTTCTGGTCGGTTGGTGGCTGCTAAAACAATGACAATAGCATCTCCTGCATTAAAACCATCCATTTCTGTTAATAGCTGGTTGAGGGTCTGTTCTCTCTCATCATTCCCCCCACTGTGGAAATTACCAGAAGAACGAGATTTCCCAATGGCATCTAATTCATCTATAAAAATGATACAGGGAGCCTGTTTCTTGGCCTCGTCAAAGAGGTCTCTAACTCTTGCTGCACCTGTTCCTACGAATAATTCAACAAATTCTGAGGCTGAGATGCTAAAAAATGCTACCTTTGCTTCTCCAGCTACCGCTTTTGCTAGTAAGGTTTTCCCTGTTCCTGGAGGACCTACTAATAATACTCCTTTGGGAATGCGTGCCCCTATTTTACTGAAGCGTTCGGGACTTTGCAGGAATTCGACTATCTCTTGTAGTTCAGTTTTAGCCTCTTCTACTCCGATGACATCCGCGAAGGTTATTTTAGCTGACTCTCCCTCTATGTATACTTTGGCTTTACTTTTACTAAAGGCTAGCGACCTTTTACTATCTCGGTTGTTGTATTCTGATAAAAATTGAAAGGCAGCCACCAGAATTACTGGAGGTACTATCCAGGCTAGCAATGTACTGATCCAACCGTTTTTCGGTGGTGGTGCAGCTTGAAAGATCACTCCGTTTTTGCTTAATTTTTCTGTTAGTTGTGGATCAACTAGAGCGACTGTTGAGAGAAGTTCTCCTTCTACTAGATTACTAACTGAACTTTCTGGTGATTCTGCTCCACTATTGCCATAGAAGGGGTTTTTTGCTGCAGGTTCTGGGCTATTATTTCCTAGTGATATAGGCGGTAAGAGTGTGCTTCTACCCGAACTTTTAGAAGGTTTTAATTGATAAACGATCAGACGGTCTCCGATGATCGCCTGTGAGACTTGACCCTCTTCAACTTGTCTGAGAAATTGACTATAAGGTATTGTTGGTAGTTCAGAAGACCTAGAAAGATAGAGATAAGTGATGAAGCCAGCCCCAACCACAAGTAATATAAAATTACCAATTAAAGGAAGGCGAGAAAGTTTACTTTGATTATTAATACCCATAGGGGAAAGATATAGGAAGAGCAGGAGGACAGGAGAATTTACCTCCTGCCTTCTTTAAGACTAGACAGACAGTGAGAGACGTTCAACTGGTTTGGCTTGACCGAGGAGAGTTTGTAAGTCTTCTCCTTCAATAACTTCAGTTTCTAGTATTTGCTGGGCAATTTTTTCTAGAAGTTCTATATTAGTACGCAGAATGGCTAAAGCTTGCTGATGTCCATGTTCAACTATTTCTTTAACTTCATTATCAATGGCTTGGGCTGTTTCATCACTGACCATACGACGAGGGTTCATCATCGACTCTCCTAAAAAGGCATTCTGTTGTCCTTTATCATAGGCTAGAGGACCTAAGACCTTACTCATTCCATAGGTTGTGACCATGCGTTCAGCTAGGTCTGTGGCGCGTTGTAAGTCATTAGCGGCACCTGTGGTGATACTACCAAAGACCACCTCTTCTGCAGCACGTCCACCTAAAAGAGTGGCGATCTGGTCTTGTAATTCAGATTGATCCATCAAAAAGCGGTCTTCTGTGGGCATTTGTAGAGTATAACCAAGAGCAGCCATACCACGCGGCACTATAGAAATTTTAGCAACTTTGCCACCACCTGGCATTAATGAACCAACTAAGGCGTGTCCTACTTCGTGATAGGCGACTATTTTTTTCTCTTTCTCATTGAGAACACGGCTTTTCTTCTCTAGTCCGGCGACTACTCGTTCAATAGCTTCATTAAAGTCACCCTGCGCGACTGTGGTTCTGCCGACACGGGCCGCTAAAAGAGCCGCTTCATTGACTAGGTTAGCTAGATCCGCACCTGCAAAGCCTGGTGTACGTGTGGCAATGGTTTTAAGATCTACTTGGGGGTCTAATTTTACTTTACCCGCATAGATTTCTAAAATCTTTAAACGACCAGATAGATCAGGACGGTCTACTAAGACTTGACGGTCAAAACGTCCTGGACGCAATAAAGCAGAGTCTAGGGTTTCTGGTCGGTTAGTAGCTGCTAGAACGATGACTGTTGCATCTCCTGCACTAAAACCATCCATTTCTGTTAATAGCTGGTTAAGGGTCTGTTCTCTTTCATCGTTCCCACCCATAAAGTTACCTGATGCGCGAGATTTTCCAATCGCATCTAATTCATCTATGAAGATAATACAGGGGGCTTTTTTCTTAGCTTGTTCAAAGAGATCTCTAACTCTTGCTGCACCTGCACCGACAAATAACTCGACAAATTCAGAACCAGAGATACTAAAAAAGGCTACTTTCGCTTCGCCAGCTACTGCTTTTGCTAGTAAAGTTTTCCCTGTTCCAGGTGGACCAATTAATAATACTCCTTTGGGAATACGTGCTCCTATTTGTAGGTAGCGTTGAGGATTTTTTAGGAATTCAACGATCTCTTGTAGTTCGGTTTTGGCTTCTTCTACGCCTGCTACATCAGCAAAGGTAGTTTTAGTAGAATCTCCTTCTACATATACCTTAGCTTTGCTTTTGGTGATAGATAAGGCTCCTGCTGGGTTGCCTCCTCCACGTCCTAGAAAGAATTGCCAGACTAAAACAAAGATAACAGGTGGCAAAACCCAACTAATAACACTACCAAACCAGTTGTTTTTAGCTGGTGCTGCGGCAAACTCTACTCCTTTAGCTTCTAGCTTTTTGGGGAGTTCTAGGTCAAAAATAGGAGTCGTGCTAAGTACTTGACCTGGTGCAGTATCAAGGCCTTTGAGTTGATAGCGGATTTCTTCTTGTCCTAAAGAAACCCGACTGACATTATTATCTTCTACCTGTTGAATAAAGAGACTATAGGGAACTCTTGGTACTTGTGTTCCGAATAATCCAGGTAAAAAGATATTGGCTAAAAGAAAGAGAGACGCTAGAAGAATCAGGATATTCCCGATCTGGCGCGTCCATGAAGGTTGTGGTTTAATACTCATTGTTTGTTATAGTGACTATTCTAATTATCTTCTACATTCTTGATTGTAAGATTTATCTTGTCTTGTTTGGATCGGTGAGGTTAAGTGTGTTTACCGTAACTTCTCGGTTCGGTTGACAGTTAGTTCTCTAAAGAAGAGTTGACACTATTCTGTTAAACGTAATACTATAGAATAACAAGTAAGCATCATCAATGATTCGCTCTTTTCGCTGTAAAAATACAGAACGTTTATTTAATGATGAAAGTACAGGTAAATTTAGAGGAATAGAAGATGCGGCTAGGCGTAATATCATGTCGGGTTGAATGCCCATAATTAAGAGACCTTAACCTCGGGCCACCAATGATAGAATGTTAGGCCCTTAATCAACTCCTGCTGTTGTAGTAATTGACGAGATCGGTGCTCGACTAAATCTTCGACTAAATCGAG
>CASBQB010000128.1 GCA_949127655.1 Chroococcales cyanobacterium PMM_0086
AACGTAGAACTGCTAAATCAGAAATTTACTAAAGACAACTTAGGCTATAATATGAACTCAGCACCTTTTTCGGTTGTTCACTTAGCCACACATGGACAATTTAGTTCTCAAGCAGAAGGCACTTTTATCTTAACTTGGGACGACCGCCTGAATATTAATCAATTGAATGAATTACTCCGTTCTAGAAATACTGCCGGGTCAAGTCCAATAGAACTACTAGTATTGAGTGCTTGTGAAACCCTAAAAGGAGATAATCGAGCCTCTTTGGGACTAGCTGGCGTGGCGGTCAGAGCCGGAGCACGTAGCACATTAGCGACACTTTGGCAAGTCAATGATCAGACTACTTCGATCCTAATGAGTCAATTTTATGCAGCTTTAAACGATCCGACTGCCCCTAAAAGTAAAGCAGATGCTCTTCGTAAAGCTCAACTCGTACTCCTCAACAACCCTGAATATAAAAGTCCACATTTTTGGTCAGCTTACGTTCTGGTGGGCAACTGGTTGTAAGATAGCTACTTTAGAGATCTTTAGTTCTAATGATACAATCAGTAAACTAGATTTTAACTGGCTCAAGTTTCTCCTTTTGTGGAGAACTTCAGAGGATTCAGCAGGTGGTTGATATTCTAGAACTTCAGAACAATCTTGATATTCTGAGACAAGTACTAATAGTGCTGCTTGAAAACTTTCTAGATAATCTTTAACTGCCACTTGACAAGCTGTTAAAACCTGTGCATTATACTCAGACTCTAGCTGCTCTTTTTTTTGTTTTGCCGCGTTTTCTGCCCATGCTCTAGCTCCTGTTACCCCTACTGCTGCGCCTACTGGACCTGCGATAAGAGTTCCACAGATTCCTCCCCACAAGCTAGCTGCGAGAAAGTTATTCTTTTGCTCTAATTCCAGTGGCTTAGTAGGTAAAACAATTTCAGGAAAATCAGGTAAGGTCATAAGAGGAAAATCAGGCAGTAGATGATTGAATTTCTGGCTACCCTCCTCAAGTAGCCGCTCAATTGGCTCAAAATAGTACCCACAACTATCCAACAGAGAAGTTACAAACTCTTTTAACTTGTCATCCAATAGAGCTTGTAGACAAGGGGCACTATAACGGGTAATAAAGTCCTTCTCAGAGAGCCAATTTTCTACAGATTCAATTCTGGCAGCAAAAATATTCTGCATTCTTTGAGCATCTTCAACTAAGAGATCAACTTCTTGCCTCCTTTGACTGTCAATAGCTCTAATCTCTTGGTTTAGGTTGTTTAACTCCCTTTGTAAAGATTGTTTAACGCGCTCGCCAATAACCCTCAATCTAGGTAGACGCAACTGTTTAAGCTTGGCTAAAAACAAATCAGCAATCGTATATAAAGAATTCTCAAAAGTAACGATACCGCTTTCAACACTTAGGGCATGATCGTTCTTGACTCTTGCTCTAAGAGCAGGGAGAGCATCAACCCGATAGAGGTTACTGAGATTATCTGGAAAGTTAGAGCGAAACTCACAGGCAATGTAACGAGCCTTGCGAGTAATTTCTTGACGGTCCTCCATTTCCTCAATCAGATTAACGAAATTTAAAACAAAGATAGCTGTATCAATTCCCCGCTTAAGTAACCACTCTTGTAACTGATCAACTTCTGTCATTGTCAAAAGCTTGCGAGCATCCAGGACGCAGATAACCAAGTCAACGCTTAGCAATTCGTTATAGACAAGTTCATCCTGCTCTTCCATATCGCTAGTGCCCGGAAGGTCAATCAATTCTACACCCTTAGCAAGTAAAGCATTTGGGCAAAATACTGTAACTGAAACTACATCTTCCCTCATGCGACGTTGACCGTTAAGAACAGCATATTCTTGTAAAACATCAGTTCCATTGCCATAGACCTGTTCACCATTGCTTAATTGAATGCGAGTTTTGAGGTTTCCCCCATTTTTAATCGTGATAGCAGTTCCAGTAGTTGGCATCAGAGAAACAGGTAAAGTTCTACTTCCGAGTAGAGAGTTTAATAAGGTCGATTTACCATGATTGAATGGAGCAAAAACACCAATACGCAGCGTTGGATAGTCTTGATGATTGCCAATGATCTCTACTTCCTTTTGGAGAAATTCTAGAGATGATATTCCAGCGAATTGAGAGCTAATTTGAAGAAGGGTTTGAGTAAGTGTATTCATATTATTTTTCCGTTCTTACTACTCTTAAAAAACCGATTCTAGTTTAAAAGAATCGGTTTATCTTTTAAGTAGTTAAGCTTTTTCCCCCATCAGAGAGTCATAAGTTGACTCTAGTTCTTGCACTTGAGCATAGACATCTCTCTCAAGTTTACTTAAACGTTGGATCTCAGCTTCTTTCTGAAAATCTCCCTTCTCTTTTTGCGCTAGTAATTCTTCAAGCTCCGATTGACGGGACTTGATGTCTTCGTTGATGCGATTGATTGCCCCATCTTCATATTCTTCAAACAATTTAATCACTTTATCTCCAATTGTCATAGCAGATTTTTC
The DNA here is from genome assembly GCA_949127655.1 of Chroococcales cyanobacterium PMM_0086. Lineage (GTDB taxonomy): Bacteria > Cyanobacteriota > Cyanobacteriia > Cyanobacteriales > Microcystaceae > CAISPN01. The sequence goes on from CASBQB010000128.1 coordinate 2,488, forward strand.
AGCTACTTTGGGCAATTCTTTCTTCATCAAGTCTTTAGTTTTCTTGAGAAACTCGCGGCGCAATCCTTCTGTTTGACCTAAACCAGCTAGTCCCATTATTCCAGCTATTCCTACTGGTCCTAAGACAAGTCCAAAAAGAAGAGACAACAAGACATTAGTGCCAATAACAACACCTAGAGATCCCAGTAACATCCGCCAATTATAAGTACCTGTGGCAGAGCCTGCTACACCAACCCAATCACCAAAGAGAATAGAAGTTGCTCCAGTGGCAAATCTTGTCCAGGCAGGGGCTTTAGCCACATCTCCCTTAGTCTCGACAACATTATCTATATTTACCGCAAGACCAGTGAGACTAGCATCAATCTTATCGGTGACTCCTTGATAAGCAAAGCCATACTGAGTAGCACTCAGAGCAAGTTGATCACCATAATTACGAAGGTCTTTTTCGGCTGACTGTCCCCACTGGGCTAACTTGTCATTAATGTACTTCTTGAAACCTTCATTCATCCGCTCTTCAAAGGCTTTACGCGAACCACCCCACAAAAATTTGAAGAAGTTCAAAGGAGGGAGGTAAGGCAGAAAATCCTTTTCAAAGGTGGTGTCTAACTGAGAGAAAAAGGTGTAAGCAGAACCTGCTATCTCTTCAGCAGCCTTTTTCTTAGTACTTACGATTTCTTGTTTGAAGTCATCACGAATTTCTTGTAGCTTTCTGAATGCAGGTTCAACAGATTTAATCCTTTGCCGCAATTCTTCAAGATCTTGCCCTAAAAGAGGACTGCGACGCTCAACCGCTTCCCGTAAAAGATTGTAGGTTTGACGCATCAAGACCCGTGCTTGGCGAAATTCAGAAATAGCTCGTTCTCTAGTCAGAAAGCGTTCTAATGCTTTGATAAACTCTGGCATTCCTGTCCCTGCCATTGATTCACCTTTGACGCGGTGGCGTAGTGCATTTAGAGCAGACGTTTCAAAAACACGCTCTTGATAAAGATCACTACCTTCAACTAGGCAATAATCTTGTAAGTTAGCAGCAAAAACTTGGCGTTGGTTATCTTCATGTTTACGAACTTCTTGGACATCATTGGGGTCAAAAGCTGACTGTTGTAGTTCATCCCAACGATTGATCAGAAAGAAAATACTCAAGCCGCGTCCTTTGAGGTAATTTTCCATATAGCGACGCTCTTCCATCGTACAGGGCTTAGTGGCGTTGAGAACAAAGAGAATGGCATGACAGGTGTTGACATAGCCTAGAGTCAGTTGATTTCTCTGATCTGTATCGTTCAAGCCGGGACTATCAATTATTTCAACCCCATTTTGCAGTATTTCAATAGGGTATTCTACTTGAGCATAGTTGACATCAGGAAATGCTTCTTGTTGGTTTTCCTCAAAGCGTTTTGCTTCTTTGGGATCGATGGTGAAATCTCTGCTGAACTCCTCAAAGCTCATAGTTTGAGTGCCTTCGTCTTTAAAATGCACAGTAACTCTCTCTTGCTCGCCAAAAGTAATACTTGTCAAAATAGCCGTGCAGGGATTGACAGCGCTTGGCAGAAGGGTTTTACCCAACAAAACGTTAAGCAGAGTAGACTTTCCATGTTTCATATCACCTAGAACCATCAAACGAAAGCGACCTTTTTCGAGATTCTTACTGGCAATAGAAAGGTCTTCAATTAAACGATCTAAAAACAATTTACCTGATGCTTTCTCGCCTTCTATTTCCCCCTTGCTGATAATTTCGGCAACTTGACTGAGATAACCTGCAAACTCTTGACGTTTTTCCGTAACTCGGTGCAGATTTTCAATTAAATTTTCTACTTCTGATTGATGACTCATTATTGTCTCCTAGGTGATGTAGTGAAATATCCTTCACATAGGTTTGTTATTCTGAGCTAAAATCGGATATGCAAAAACTAAAAGCTAATATTTATAAGGTTCGCTGATGATGGTGTTTGTTTAGGACAAAAGTTAGTTAATAATTCTTGTCGGTTTTGGATTAATTCTCTTGAAGGGTTTGGGCTGGCATACATTTCCTGCAAAGCATCTGACCACAAATTTCGCTCCACAAAGTAGTTTACTCTTTCTAGGACTATTTCATCATTAGTTGCTTTCTCAGTTTTCAGTCTATTTTGCAAGCTTCTCAGTTCTTCAGCAATACGCTCTCTTTCTTCAACACCCATGACCTTAAAGGTACGACTGTTTTTAGACTTATCTTCCTGATTAAAGATTGCCAACTCGTAACTTTTACCAGGCTCTAAAGAAGTTCCATCATATTTTATGCCTGTAAAATTCACTGTTGTTGATGTCTCAGGCACCTCTTGTCTCCATAAGAGTGTCCGTTTTTGTTTTAGCTCAGGAGGGCTATATAGACGAATTTCAAAAGGAAAAGTAGTTTCTTGCCAGAGGAATAGAGGACTGGTGCTCCAAATGACATTAGTTTTTTCAGTAAATACATTTAAACTAATAAAACAAATTGAGCGTGAGCCTAACAATGATTCTTTTCGTCTTATTTTAAAAAGATTTAAAATAGCCTCCCAAGTCGAGCGTTTCTTTTTAGATTGAGCAAGTAGAGTAGGTCTTGAGGGATTAACTTGGGAAGATCCAGATAAGACAACTGCTTTTAAGGGCAATTCTACTGTAAGTATTAGTATAATCAAGGCAAAAAATACTAATCGTTTTATTTGAGATTTGTTACTTTTCATAAGTTATTTTCCTTAATGATGGAAAGACAAAGAGCCAAAAAGTGACTGATGGCAAGAAAAAAGGAAATAAAATGTTCAAACTAACATAAGCTTGTAAGCTGACTAAAAAAAATAAAGCATTTACAGTTAGTAATTTGAGCATCAAACGTTTAGTCTTAATAGAAGATGACTCTAGTTGAACTGTGATTGTTCTTCCCAACCAGGCAGTCACTAAAATCAACCAAAGATCAGGGAGAGGAATGACTAAATGTCGATTCAGCCAATGATGAATCATATAAGCATTAGCTTGACCTCCAGTAAATTTAGAAATTGAAATATCCCCAAACTTAATAGCTAGAGGAGGAGGTTCAAGATAATCTTTTTGACCATCATCTATTCGAGCCTCTGGATAATCGCCTGAAGCAATTAAAACAACTTGTCCTTTTATTGACTCTTTCTGATTGAGGAATTTATAAGCAGGGATTGTTTGATAGACTGTTTCAGGTGGTAAAGAATAATCAATGATTGGTTGCAACCATCTCTGCTGAAAGTATTCACTGACTTCTGTAATTGGCTGAACACTAGCTTGTTTTAGGAAATTGAGTAGAGGGTCTTTTAGACTTGCTTGATCAAGAGAATTTAAAATTTGAGTTCGATAATCAGTTGAATTAGTTAACTTGACTGAAGTCGGCTCCAAAACAGAAAGCGCTTGATTTACTGCTATTAAATAGCTAAATGGACAGATTTTAGTACAATTATTAGGCAGAGGTAGATAAAAATACGAAGATGCAATAGAGCCTTGCATAACTGATTTTAAACTAGCAATCTTAGGATTGAGCCCATTTTCTCTTTCTCCTTCTGGTACTGAGGCAAAAACTAGAGATGCTTGCTGCAGAGTGATCAGATTATGGATTGACCGAGAAAGGATCTGATCATTTTGCCCTTGAGGACGATCCAATAAGTAATCAATGCCAACTACTTTGGCATCAAGTTGAGCAAGCTGATCGATAATTTTAGCTAAATATTGCCTCGGTAGAGGATTTCTCTCTGTAATAATGTTCTCTCTATTAAGAGACTCTTCATCAATAGAAACTAATAAAACTGGTGGGGTTGTCTTTTGAGGAATTTGACTAGTTATTTCTCGATAAATAGCTTGTGTAAGTATTCGTGTATCAACTAGGAATTCTTGCAAAGGAGGCAATAAACTTAGTAAGCTAAGAGAGCTAAGAGCGATTACTTGTGGAAAATTAGGTAACCATTTTTTTAAACCAGTTCTCCAGCCAAAAGGCTCAATTTTAAAGAATTTAGCTTCAGGATGACTAAAGAGTGAGGGAATAAGATAAGCTGAGGGGTATTCTACTTTGTTATCTTTAAGAAACTGACAAGCTTCTCGCACTGCCTCATTAACATCTTTCTCCTGTGTTAAAACCTTCAAAAACCTAACTAAAAATAGCTGTGCAACAGTATTATGTATTGGTTCACGCATAATAGCAACTTGGTTTAATCCCAAATCAATTAGCGCATTAGCAATACTCAGTCCACTACAAGAATTAAACAGAGCAAACTGTAATCCGTTAGCTTTTGCTTTTTTTAAATAGGGTTCAATCTCCTTGATCGAAATTCTGGTTCGAGGTGCAATAGCTAATTCCCCACCAGTCATCTCTGTTTCTTGACTGTGACCTGCAAAAAACAGGATATCCCATCCTTTAGGATCAGATATGCCTTGACAGATTTCTAATTTGTGCAGGGAAATTGATTTAGTTTCCTGCCAAGCAATAATTTTAATTTCTGCCTTAGAAGAGAGAGAATCTATTTCTTGGATATCTTTTTTGAAATCAAGTCCAGTTTGATCACCAAAAATAGCTAAGATCCTTGCTCTACCCTGGTGATTTCTTTTGATAGCATGAGTTGAGCGAATATTAACAGGGGTTCGAGTCAAACTAATTGAAGCAAAGGGCGAAATTTCCCAAGCTTCCCAAGGTAGTCGTTCTAATTCAATTGGTGAGCAAGTTAGAAAAAGATCAATTTGATTTGTGGAATTCTGTTGGAACCATTCCTTGATTACATTAACAATTGTGGTGTGAAGTTCGGAAAGTTGCTTACTCGCTAACCAAGTTTTGAATTCAGTTAATAAATTTTCTTCTGATTTTACAAGTTGAGCGTGTGGATCTGTTGGGATTAAACTTCCCTGATCTCCTAAACGACCTCTGAGACTACTTTGATAATATCGAATGTAGGCCCGTTGCCATGCTTGGTAGTGCTGAGTTAGAGTTTCAGGATAAGTAACATCTGCTCTGATTTGCTGTCCTTTTCCCCAAGATAATTCAAACTGACAAGTTTGCTGAATTTGAGTAACCTTAATCCGAAAAAAATGTTTGCTCATTACTCCTACTCAGAACAAAAGGTAATCGGGGGTAATCTTAGAGTTTGCCCGTTGGGTGAGGTAATTGTCACTATAAATTGCTCATCGGGTTCACCAATGACTACTGTGTATAGATGGGCTTGGTCTCTATTTGGTGCTATTTCCTGTTCACTTATGATACTAGTCGAGTCTCGCACCTGCATCTTTAACCCATCTGGTAAAGGTTCATCTTTTGGTGATCCTAAAATTAATAATAGTGACCACTCATTTTCTGCTTCCATCAACCAAACCAGAGCAGACAAGTTTAAAGATATCTCTCCTATATTAACGTTGTATGATGCTCCTCGTGCTCTTTTGGGAATGGTTAGTCCCTGCTGGTTTAATTCCTGAATAATCGTATCTAATGTCGGTAGAGAACGAAAATTTGCAGCCATTTCGTAGCTTGGTAATAGTACCCAAGATAGACTTTCAGCCAGTTCATCTAATTCACCCCGCAACCAGGAACCCACATTCAGGAAAGGCTGCATAAGCTTTGATTGTGTATTTTCTACGCTTTCTTGTACTGCTAAAGTATTTGTTAATTGAATCTCTGAGGGTTCTAAGCAGCGTAAGTAAAGTAATAGATGATTCACATCAGAATCGAACCAACTAAGGGGAATCTCATAGGTTTGGTCTGTTTCTAGTGGTAAATTACCTGTTTCTTGATAGTTTCTTAGTTCTTCGTAACAGATTACTCCTTCTATAGACACCTGTTCTTGTTCTTCATCGACAACTATTAGCACGTAAAAATGAGCTAGATCATTAGTTGATTCAAGTGCTGTCTGGGGTAATGTTATTGTTTGATCATCTAGCATTCCTTGAGTTAATAGGCATAGTTTAACTTTGCCAACTTTTAGGTGACAAATTGTATTTAACACTTGTCTAAAATCATCTCGTTCTAAAACTAATCGAGGATCTCTTTGGTTTAGCCATTTTTCAAACCCTAACAGCCCCAATATATTTAGATAAGCTTGCCATTGTTCTTCTAGTTCAGGCAGTGCATTAGCTAATTGAGCGGCTTGTTGAATGTGTTCTGTGGTCAGTGTACTTGTCTCTATGGATGATACGGTAAAATCTAGAAATGAATTAGTCATAATGAATTTTCTCTCTGGTCAAGATAACGACAAAGTGATTGTGCAAAGATACTTTTTAGCGGTTGATTTCTAGCCATACTAGCCTCAGTTTTATCTTCTTCAACTAGGGATGTTACCTGTTCTTCTAAAGCTCTTTCAACTTGTTGTTCTTTTTGACAAAGTTGAGCAGGATTAGTGTAATTGGTAGCCATTTCAAGTATTTGAGGGCGTAGATCTTGTAATATTTGTTGTCTGATGTCTGAGCGAAAGTTTTTCAGTTGCATTAGACGAGTCACCTGATATTGTGCTTTAAACCCGATATTAGAAGCAATTTCACTCATTGAGTAACCCTGACAGTGAAATAATTTTAAAGCTGTCAAAAATTCCTGTTTTTTGCTTTCTTTTTGTTGATTTAGCCATTGGGGAACAATTTGAGCAATTGCTTGTTCTAAGCAATCTAAAAACTTTTGACGATAACGGCTTAAGAATTCTTGTTGTTCTTGTTCTTCTGAATCATCTTGTAAACTATTAACTTGTCTCTGTTCAACCTTAATTGAAATGTCGGGATAATCTAATGAATCTTGTTTAGGTTTACCTCCTCTAATAAAAATACGATATTCTCTTAGTTTCTCTGCCAAGTAATTTAACTGAGTTAAGGTTTTTTCAGGACTCAGAGAAAGTCCGAGAAACTCAGCAATTCTTTGTAATTGGGCAGAAGATGGGATCAAACACTTACCCTGAACACCAGCTTTTCTGACAGCTAATCTGTCCTGAGTATAGATCCTATGATAGGCTTCTAATAAAAGACACGCTTGCGATATCTCTGGATCATTAAAATAATGATATTCTTTCAGAATGCGTCTCAATTGTTTAGAACTTGTATCATTTAAGATAGCCCAATCGCTAACAAGATATAGCCCACACTCTAATAAAAAACGGTTTAAATTTGGCTCATACCTAACTAGTCGGTTTGTCCAGGTAGCTAAACTCGCCCGTTCAGGCTCAAAAGTTTGCAAAATTTTAGTGGACATAGATGTATATTCTTTTGCTTTGGGACGCTTTGAATGATCAAGGGTATCGTCTAGTACAAAAGGAAATAAGTCACCACAACTGAACTGATAGTTCTTGCCAAAGTTAAGTTCTAGATTGATACAAGCCTGTTTGATTTGCTCCGAAATGAAACAGCGCAGACAGATTTCTGCTAATAAATGGTTCTCACGAAACAAGGCAAATAGATGACGTTGAATTGCAGAATGGTTTAATGGAATCTGATTGACTACATTGAGACATTGTTCTTGGATAAAGATTTTAGCTTCCGCCTTTTCTTCAACTAGTGTTTTCCCGTCCGTACTGAGTCTATTGAATCCCCAATACCAGGCAATTGTACTCATAAGATGATCAGATTTTAGTCATAGACAAAAGAACTTACTTAATTATGATTGGTCTTTTTGCTCTTGTCATCTAATGATGAGAACTTTTTGAGATTTGCTTGTCTAATCATCCCCAGTAGTCAGATAACAAGCTCTGTGAGTTTATATTTCTCGATTAGGCTAGGTTATGCAAGAATTTGGGTTATCTTGCTGAAAAGTTCAAGAGATAGTCAAGTGCTAGGTTTCTTGATCTGCTAGAAATTAGGGGTTATCGATGAATCTCGATAACCCCTAACTTAAAATTTATTTAAGTTCAAAATAACTAGATTTTACTGGATTCCGAAGCTCTATCCCAAGCATCCCGAACAGCATATTTAGCCTTGTCCCAAGTTATTTTACTAGCTTGAACATACTCAGTAGATTGAGCATTTTCATAGTCTTGCTGCAGTTTAGGTTCTATATCCTCATAGCTTTGAGCGTTTTTGCCGTACTGCTCATATCCCAGGTATCCAGTCTGATAAGCAGATTGGTAATCTTCGTACTTTTTCCCTTCTTCAACATAGGGACGAGAACTAAAGTTCTCACGCCAATGAGCATCCTCTAGAGTGGGATTGAGCTTTTCAGCAGCTTCTTTACCAGCTAAACCACCGATAACTGAACCGACAACGGCACCAACAACAGCACCAACAGGTCCTCCCACAACTCCACCTATTACTGTGGCCGCAGTACCAACCCCTGCAGCACCAATTCCTGTACCTACTGGATGTGCGCCTGGTTCACCGGAGATAGGATCAGGATTATCATCTGTTTGGTTGATTGTCTCTTTCTCTTTATTGGCGGCAGTGCCAACCCCTGCAGTACCAAATCCTGTAACTAGTGGATGTGCGCCTGATTCACCGGAGATAGGATCACGGCTATCATCTGTTTGGTTGATTGTCTCTTTATTCATTATTATTTATCCTTAAAACTAGATAACTAGCTATCATCCTGACATTTATTTCAGGTTCTTGTCATTTCATTTGCTTGATTTGCTCGATATCTTGATTTTTATTGATTTACATTAGAATAAAGAGGAATATTACCTAGATAAAGCAGGTACTAAGTAGGCTATCATTCTAGCAGGTGATGTGATAGTCGTAGGAGCGCTATATTTTTAGAGAACATTTCCAAACTACTCAAGCGGTGACTCACTTAATTAGTTTGAGTGGCAGGTTATGGTTAGCTACTTATGGTATCTTTACCAGACAGATTTAGAAGAAGGAAAGTTTACTAATTTATTAAAATTCAAAAAGACAAACAATTTTATGAAATCTATTCAACAAATTCTATTATGGATATATAAGGTGATAAAAGAAACAGGACTTTTGGAAAATAAATGGGTTCAGTCCATTTTTTATCAAGCTTATTTCTTCTACAAACGTTATTTTGAAGATGGTTTTTGGGGTTTAACTCAAGAACATCCCCAACTGTTCCAAGGAGGCAATATTTTAGATATTGGTGCCAATATTGGCTATACCTCAACTATTTTTTCTCAAGCTATTACTGAGGGATTTCAGGTCTATGCTTTTGAACCAGAAGAGGAAAATTTTATCAGTCTTAGAAAAATTATTAACCTGCACAAAAGAATAGGTAAAATAATTCCAATTCAAGCTGCTATAGGACAACACCAAGGAGAAATAGAACTTTGGTATAACAAAGATCATCACGCAGATCATCGAATTTTGACAGAAGAGTATAAAAAATCTGGAGTTAATCTACTTAAAGTGTCTACTGTTCCCATGTGGTCTGTGGATAGTTTTGTAGAACTTAAAATAGCTAATGCGGTTGTTAAATTTATTAAAATTGATGTTCAAGGATATGAATTACAAGTCTGTCTAGGAATGGAAAAGACTTTAAAAGCTAATCCAGATTTAGTCATCGCTATAGAATATTCACCTAGCAGTATGATAGAGCTAGGATTTATCCCAAAAGAACTGCTAGATTTTTTTCAAGCAAAGGGGTACTTGATGTATCTATTAACTCAAAGAGGAAAGTTAAAACTTCTCGAAAATCACTCAATTAGTTCTTTAATAGAAAAAAGCGGCTATATTGACCTATTATTTACTAAACAAGAGTTGAGTTAAAAGGCAAGACCTAAAGCAAGACCCCGTTACCTTAAGATCTTAAATGAATATTGAAAGAATATTTAAGAGTGCTGATTTTTTTCAGCCAACAGAAGGAGAACCGATCCGTTCAGTTGTGACAGAAACCCAACACGCTGTGATTGTAGCTTGGTATGTTAAGCCAGGGCAAGAAATTGCTCCACACCTTCACCCTAACGGACAAGATACCTGGACTATTTTATCAGGACAGGGAGAATATTATTTAGATAAAGCAGGTAATAAACAAGATATTAAAGCAGGTGATGTAGTAGTCGCACCTCTTGGAAATGTACATGGAGTAATCAACAAGGGGGATGAACCGCTCTGTAAAACCTATGTAAATCTAATAGACTACTGTTTACTTCCTGCTTCAACCAAGGGAGACCCTACCCTACGGGGACTACGTCTACGGGCTGTTGACCGCAGGACCTTACGGCTGACTAAAGTCAACAGCCCATCGGGTCGCAAGCGTCAACGGCTCCTTCTTGTCCACAGGCTAACCCTCTAGCGAGCTTATCGTTTTTGAGTTTTAATGTTTGTTTATGAAATGGGTTTTCAAGCCTTGGTTTTTGGCTCAATTTAACATCTCATTAGTAATGATAGCGTTTTTGTGGAGCTTTGTCTACCT
>CASBQB010000129.1 GCA_949127655.1 Chroococcales cyanobacterium PMM_0086
TTACCTTCTGCTTTAACATCTTGATAAAATTGAGTCTGTTTCCATTCTGTTAATCCGAACATAGCTTCTAACTCCTTATAAGTTTTCTTAGGGAATTTATAAATTACGACCTTTTCGATTAATTCTATAACTTCTCTTTTGAGTGAGTAATCAGTAATGGTTTGTTGGGTCATCTCAGTCAGCACTTTGACTATTGAGGGGGCCGTTTCATCTTTACTTACCACTAACTCAATAATAGCTAATCCGATGGAAGTTGGTTCAGTTTGTTCTATCTCATCTAGGTAGATTATTTTAATCAGGTCTTCAGAGAAGAGAACTTGATATGCTTTACTTGGGGGTGTTTCTAAGCTCCTTTTGGCCCAGATTACTACACCTTGCCATTCTTGTTGAGGTTTATACTGTCCTAAGTAGACAAATATCTCTGTTATTAAACGCCAATATAAATTCTCATCTTTCTGAAACTGTATTTCAATAAAGTAAATGGGTTGGTTTTTATCTGCTGGAATGAATACTCCATCTATGGTTCTCGAAAGTTCTTTGACTTCAATAGAAGTAAAAGTATATCCTGACGCTTTTTGGGCTGATTCTCCCAATAATTCAAATAGTAGTCCTGGTAATGTCTGGAAGAGTTGATAAAAGATGCTATCTGTTTTCATCGTCTCTAGTATTAGCGTTTAAAAATACCATAAAAATAGAGAGATAATTATTGTTTTGGTAAGTCGTCTATTGCTTGAAGTACAGTTTCTAGACTAAGTTCTAGGGTAGTCACGTAGTTCTGCTTGCAGTTTGTGCGCCGTTCATAAATCAAGTGCCCATCTTGATGATACTAGTATTTACGTTTTTTACTTGACTGAGTTTGTTGGGTTTTTGGCTTACTATATAAAAACCACCACAACTCTAAAGCAATTAAACCCAATCCACTTAGCGTGACAATTGTTTTTAAGCTTAAAGGTTGCTCGACACGCTGAAATTGAATAGTTGAGGAAGGCATTTGAACTGCTTGTCCATCGGATACCATAAAAATTAAGATACTAAAGACTGTCAGAGTTGACACAATTATTCGTTGACTTAACATAGTTAGTTAGACCCCCTTTGGTTTAAATTTACGCAAGCGCAGGGCATTACTCACTACAGAGAGAGAACTAACCGCCATTGCGCCACCTGCAATAATTGGATTGAGTAACCAGCCAAAGATAGGAAATAAAACCCCTGCAGCGATAGGGATACCCACAATATTATAAATATAAGCAAAGAAGAGATTTTGACGGATATTTTGCATGGTGGCACGACTAAGTTGAATAGCGGTGACAATTCCTTGTAAATCACCAGAAATGAGCGTGATATCAGATGCAGCCATTGCCACATCGGTTCCTGTCCCAATAGCAATACCTACATCTGCTTGCGCTAAAGCAGGCGCATCATTAATTCCATCCCCGACCATAGCCACAATCTTCCCTTCAGCTTGTAGTGCTCTAATTTGCTTCGCTTTTTGCTCAGGACGCACTTGGGCTAACACACGAGTGATACCCGCTTCATAGGCGATAGCTTCGGCTGTAGAGCGATTATCCCCAGTCAGCATGACCACCTGTAAACCCATTCTTTTAAGAGACTGTACTACTATAACAGAAGTGGGTTTTAAGGCATCAGCAATGCCCATGATGGCCTTAATTTCTCTCTCTACTGCTATCCAAATTACCGTTTTCTTGGCTGTTTCCCAATCAGACTTAGATTTTTGTAATATTAATGTATTTATTCCTAGTTCTTGCATCCAAAGATCTGTACCAATCTGGACTAACTTCTCCTCGACAACTCCTTGAACTCCACTTCCAGCAATCGCCTCAAACTGTTTGACTTCTGATAATTTCACCTGTTGAGATTGAGCATACTTAACTACAGCTTCGGCTAAGGGATGTTCTGAATTACGTTCTACTGAGGCAGCTAGTAGCAATAATTTAAGTTCATTGGTAATCCCATCAACAGTAACAAAATCGGTCACGGTTGGTTTTCCTTGGGTCAGAGTTCCCGTCTTATCTAGGACAATGGTATTTATTTTGTGAGCAAGTTCTAAACTTTCTCCACCCTTAATCAGAATGCCATTTTCAGCACCCTTTCCCGTGCCTACTATAATTGAAGTGGGTGTGGCCAGTCCTAAAGCACAGGGACAAGCAATAATTAACACCCCGACTGTAGTTATCATGGCTAGGGTAATATTGCCCATAACATTAAACCAGATAATAAAGGTGGTAATAGCAATAGCAATGACCACAGGGACAAACCAAGCTGTTACCTGATCCGCTAACTTCTGAATGGGAGCCTTAGAAGAGAGTGCTTGCTGTACCATTTGGACTATTTGAGCTAAAAGGGTATCTTTACCGATTCTGGTCGCTTTAAACTGGAAACTACCTGTTTTATTAATTGTTGCGCCAATTACTTCATCTCCTGGCTGCTTTTTGACAGCTACACTCTCTCCTGTGATCATTGCTTCATCAACAGTCGAGGAACCTTCTATGACCTCCCCATCTACAGGAATTTTCTCTCCAGGACGCACTAAAACTAGATCCCCTAGTATTACATCTTCAATTAGTATATCTATCTCTTCTCTATTCCGAATCACGCGGGCAGTTTTTGCACTTAAACCGACCAGTTTGCGGATAGCTTCTGAAGTCTCTCCTCTTGCTCGATTTTCTAGAGAACGTCCCAACAAAATAAGGGTTATAACAATGGCAGCTACTTCATAGTAAACATTGGCTGCTAAACCCTGAGAGAGCAGTAAACTGGGATTAAAGGTAACAAATAGAGAATAAAAATAAGCCGCACTCGTTCCCAAGGCAATTAAAGTGTCCATAGTAGCATTATGGTGTTTTAAAGCTTTCCAACCTCCTACATAAAAGGTTGAACCGCACCAAAACTGCACAGGAGTTGTCAAAACCAATTGAAACCAGGCATTATGCAGCCAAGTTGGGATAAAAGGTAAGTGTAATCCCGTCATCATTGGGAGTGAACCAACTACTAAAATCAGACTAATTGTGCCTCCCACCCAAATCTTTCCCTTGAGAGAGACAGTCTTTTCAATGTCTTTATTAAGATCCTGTAGAGGTACAGCATGATATCCTGCCTCTTCTACTGCTGCTTGGATGGTTTGTAGGTTCGTTTGCTGGGGGTTATACTGCACTGCAGCCTGTTCCATGGCAAAGTTCACTTGACACTCACTAACACCAGGCACAGATCGAATACTTTTTTCTATATTATTTGCACAAGAGGCACAACTCATGCCCCTTAATTTTAGAATTAGATCTGCCATTAGTTACTTCCTGCTAAAAGAAGAAGAGAGTAGAGATTTTTAATATGAGGTAGCTTGTCGGTTTTATCTCCAACAATCACACATAAATATGAAATTAAGATGAAATGATTAAGCTGTAAAAGCCTTTTAGTGAGTATAGTAGAGGCATTGATCTTGAGTAGGGGCCTGTAGTTATGGTCTCAGAAAAGTTTCGTCGACAATTACGGACTGAAGCAGAACATTGGTGGTCAGCAGGACTGATTGATGCTAATCTTTATGAAAAATTAGCAGAACAGTATCAATTTAGGGAACTAGAACATTCAGCTAGTAATAGGTTTATCGCTATTCTGATTGGCTTAGGATCTATTCTCCTAGGGTTAGGGGTGATTACCTTTGTCGCGGCAAATTGGCAAGGTTGGTCACGCTTAGTTAAACTCATCCTGCTGATGGGTTGTTTTTTAAGCGTTAATATACTTGGGTTTTACCTTTGGCAACAACCACTATCTAAAGGGTACTACCGTCTAGGCTCTGGATTGTTATTACTAGGCGGATTACTGTTAGGTGCTAATTTAGCCTTGATGTCCCAATTCTTTCATCAAAGTGGCGAAATCTATGAACTGTTTTTGATCTGGGGTTTTGGCGTAACTACTATGGCCTACAGCTTACGACTCACTCCTTTAGGTGTTCTAGCCTTGATTCTGGTCGCTATTGGTTATCTTTGGGGATGGGACTTTTTACTACAGGATTCTTGGGGAACACCTGTCATCCTCGGGCATATGCCCCTTATTACTAGTCTAGTTTTCCTTCCTTTAGCTTATTGGTGTGGTTCTAGTACAATATTTGGACTGAGTGCGACCTTGATTATGGGTTCCTTAGTGATTGTCGGTACTAGACTTAATTTACCTGTTTTTGCTTTCATCTTGCCTTCTGCACTCTTTTGGGGTTACGATAGCCTCTTTCGGGAACATCCTTTAACCTCTTCTTTTGGGACTATTACCCGTCGTCTGACACTCACTCTACTAAGTATTGTCTTTTACCAGTTTTCTTTTCACTGGGGAACTTCTTCAGCCTTTGATGGTTCTAGCTTTAGAAAAATTTCCCTCTGGTTTCCTTTGTTAGATTCAATCATTCTCAGTGGGGTTACTGGGTTTTGCTGGTTCCGCATGGGTAATCCTTGGAAACTGCGTCAATTTCAAA
>CASBQB010000130.1 GCA_949127655.1 Chroococcales cyanobacterium PMM_0086
CCGTAAGCTCTACGGGGTTAGCTTGTGGAGTAGATAAAACCCTCTTGAGTCATCAAGAGTCTACATTGAAGCAGGAAGTAAACAGCAAATTTAGGTTTGCATAGGTTTTATAGAGCGGAAAACTGCTTACTTTAGCGACACAACAGGCAGTAGAGCAGGTGATTGTCAGTCTCAATAATAACGCTGAAAAGTTGGCTACTGCACCCGGTGCTATTTCTAATGTCAATTCTCTCATAGCTGCTACTTCAAAAGGTCAAGTCATTCTCAATAAAGGTTCAGCAGATGGTTATCAAGTCGGGATGAAGCTTTCTATTGAAAGAGTAACAGAAACAGTCAAAGATCCTGCTACTGGTAAAGTCTTGCGCCAGTTGACCCAAAAAATTGGTTTAGCTGAAATAGTTGAAGTAGATGCGGCTTCTAGTGTGGCTAAAATTGTAGCAGGTGGTAAGTTTAAGGTGGGAGATATGGCTAAACCAGCTAGATAAATTACTTGTGACATACTCTCCCCCTAAGCTTAATTGTCTAATTAATTAAACAATTAAGCTATAGTCGGGAGCTTCTCTAGATTGCTCTAAAGATTTCCTTTCTCTTTGGCTCTTAACTAGATTAGTATTGCTACTAACCCCCGCTAGACCGCCTCCAAAGGCAACTTGTTTTACTTCCACCCCAAGCCCTAGGGCAGAAATTCCCTTATCTCTTATTACTTGTGCTGCTGCTACATCCCTATCTGTACAATACCCACATTCTGGACAATTATGCTCTCTTTCATACAGCAATTTCTTCCCTGTATGACAACCGCAATTAGGACAAGTTTGACTAGTGTAGTTCTTATCTACTTGGGCAAAATATACACCACGTTTCCAACATACCCCCCGTAAAGATAGTTATAAATTGTCCAAAACTAGCATCTAAAGTATGTTTACCTAACATCCCTTTTGCCCAAGAGATATGGACGCGAAGCGGCTTCTCGTAGAGTAGTTAATATCCTCAGCAAAGATCATCCCTGCTTGGTCACACAAATGATGTGCTAATTTAAACTGCCAATCTTGAAGGGTATCTTGAACCTGCTGATGTAATCTAGCTATCTTTTGGTTTAGTTTCTGCCAACTACTAGAACCCTTTTTCTTATTCTTTAGCCTTCTTTGTAGCAATTTAAGCTTACTCTGTAAGGTCTTGAAGAATCTAGGTCTATTAATTAACTCTCCCTCAGAAGTAGCCAAAAACTTATCTAATCCTAAATCAATACCGATAGGATGACCGCTAGCTGGAGTATCTGGAATATTAATATCTAGCTGTAGAGAGAGCATGACAAAATAGCCAGTGGGCGTAGCCGCCCGTAGGGTAGCTTGTTTAACTACTCTAGCCTGTTTAACCTCCATTCCGTCTGGTATTGGTCTATGTTGTCTCCATTTTATCCAACCAAATTGAGGTAACTTAATCGCGTCATTTCTAACAGGATTTTTACCTAATTGAGGGAAGATAAAAGAGCGTAATCTACCCTTTTTCTTGAACCTAGGAAAACCCATACCTTGAGCACGCATATCCACAAAAGCTCTATCTAAAGTTCTTAAAGTTTGTTGTAAGACTTGAGAATGAGTTTCTGTTAGTTATGGTATAGATTTTCGGCTCTTCTGTTAATCTTTTGGCTTGAGTATTATATTCTGGATATGGAGCATCTGGAGATATAATATACTCATGTTTAATAGAACAACTGTTAATATTGCACTTACGAGAATTAAGCCAATCTTTACGCTCTTTTAGGGCATAATTCCAAACTAAACGACACGTTTCTAGAGTTTTCTCTATTAGTGCAATTTGGTCTGAAGTTGGGATTAATTTGTATACGTAAGTGATTATTAACATATTTCTATTATAGCTTACGATGTAGATAATTGGTTGTAAAGATATAAAAGATACGCCTAAAGGTGTGCCTTATATCTCACCGCTAAAGTGCTTGGCAATTATAACGGGAGTCTTAAGCTAAGACGCACTTAAATCGGATACTAGGATTTCTCCAACACCCAGTCGCCCAGTCGCCCAGTCGCCCGATCTACTCTACGAGAACTACACCAGCACTTTAAATGCTTAACACTTTTTATCCTAACTGCCGTAAGGGTACCGATTACTGATAGGATGATGAAAATTTGTAATTATTCACACCTTAACAAATATGCGATTAAGATCTTATTTATCTCGTTTGCTAGCTCTAGTTTTGGTTGCAGTGATTGGTTTAGTGGGTTGCTCTAATAATACTACTGGACTCACTGGAAACTATAGTCAAGATACTGTCAAGGTCATTGAGACTCTTTTAAGCGCTCTTGAGTTGCCCAGTGATACCGAAGATTTAGGAAAGGTTCAAACTCAAGTGCGGGAAGAGATTAACGACTATATTTCCCGCTACAGACGCGAAACTAAATCAGGTGGGTTACGTTCTTTTACAACAATGCAAACTGCTCTCAATTCTTTAGCAGGCTACTATAGTGCTTATGGTAATCGTCCTATTCCAGAGAAGTTGAAAAAACGTCTCAAATTAGAGTTTAAACAGGCTCAATTAGCAGTCGACAGAGGAAATTAAATAGCTAGTAAGTACTTAATAACTAATAGTTGTTAAGTACTAATTATCTGGCGGGGGCGTAAGATTTGCGCCCTTAAATAATAAAGAAGAGTTTATATCTGGTGTTTTATTAAAAGTACTGTAGAAGAAAAAATTATCTGTGCTAGGATAAGGCTTGAGAATAAGTATCGGCAGCAGAGTTGGTTATTAGTATTGAAAGGTCTTTTCCGTTTAGTCAAAGCAGGATTCTCTCCGACAGCTCAATCTCTAAAAACATTCTGATCAACGGAAACAATCTATGTCAATTTTTGTAGGCAACCTATCTTATGAAGTTACAGAAGCCGATCTGACTTCAGTATTTGCCGAATACGGTTCAGTGAGAAGAGTACATCTACCCACTGATCGGGAAACAGGCCGTATGCGTGGTTTTGCTTTCGTAGAAATGGAAACACTCCCACAAGAAGAGGCTGCTATTACTGCATTAGATGGTGCTGAGTGGATGGGCCGCGCCCTGAAAGTCAATCCAGCTAAACCTCGTGAGGACAAAGGTTCATTTGGTGGCGGTGGTGGTGGCGGTCGCAATAATAGCTATTCAAAGCGCTACTAAACCCCTAGCTGTTCAAAAAAGTTAAACCTAGAACTATTTTTTAGATAGCCTTAAATAAGCGGGGCGGTTCTGTCAAGTTAGATGAAGTTTTTGCTATCAAGGATCTTTATGACCGCCGCCGTTTACTTAATTTAAGACTGTTTTAAGAATTGAGTCAATAAAAAGCCCAATGCTAAAAACGAGTTAGAGAAAAAGTGTAATTTAACAGCAATATATTTAGAATTTCTGACCCTCTCTGGTTGAGCATGATTCTGATGCACATGAGCGACTAATTGATAAGCAAAGGGAAAACTAGCAAAAATTAATAGAGAGTAGAGGGGAAAGAGATTTAAGAGGATATAGATAATTGGTAACAAGTAAAGAGAAACAGAAAAAATCCCAACAATTTGGGCACCTTTTGCAGTACCTAAACGCACAATAGGGGAAAGCTTACCCGCAGCTAAATCATCTTTAACTTGATGAAAATGTGAGCAGAAGAGAATGATTGAGGTATTAATCCCGATAATTACTGAAGCAGCTAAACTGACTGTAGAATAGTCCTTTGTTTGTGAATAATAGGCTGCAGCGATTGCTAAAGGTCCAAAAGTAATGAAACAGATTATTTCTCCGAGTCCTTGATAACCTAAACGAAAAGGGGGACCTTGATAACTGTAACCCAAAATACAACATAACAAAACTAAAGCTAAGACAGTAATATCTTGTTGTAGTAAAGAAATTGCCACAATCTCTACAATTCCTACCGCTAAAAGTAAATTACTAATTGAGAAAACTAAGCCTTTTTTGCCAGTTATATTAACTATCGATTCCGCTTTATTTAGATCAATACCTGTCTCAGCATCAAAGACATCATTACTGATATTTAACCAGGCTAAGATGAAAATAGCACTAGTTATAAATAGCCAAAAGATTTGCGAATTAAATTGATTTGTCTGCTCAAAAGCGATAGCAGAACCCAAAACAATCGGCATAATAGCCACACTGTACATAGGTGGTTTAAGCGCAGCCAGCCAAAGTTTCCAGCCGACTAAAGGTTTATGATTATAAGTTGTCGTCATTTGAATAAGCTATCCTGGATTATATAAAAAGCAGAACACCAGAAACTCTGAGCTACTTTATGATACCTGATAAAGCCTTTCGGCAATAGTGGACATATCGGGCGTAATGATTGAGCTTTAACCTGGCATAATAGTGGTGGCTTTTGTAACTTTTAATTCTAATGTTGAGCTAAATAGCTTAGAATCTTATCTAAGATGAGTATATGGAGGAGAAACAGTGAAAATAAGCACAACAGCAGGTCTAGTCGGTTTTTTATTAGCGCTATCTAGCCTAAATATCCCTAAAGCTGAGGCTAAAGTACAGAACTCTACTCATAATAACCAGTCTAGCATTGAGTCTCGCTTAGGCCGTATTGCCAAAGTGATTAAGGAAAAGGAAAACGAAGCAGAAATCTCATTAGACAATGACTCACCTTATATTGCTGGTACTTTTTTAAATAGCGGTAATCGTGGAATCGGTTTTCTCAATAGAACACCTAGTTTTCGCAATTATAACAATGGCTGGCGTAATGGCGGTGTCACAGGCTGGCGCAATGGTGGTGGAGGCGGTTTTGTTAATGGAGGATCTGGTTTTCGCAATGGCGGTGGATCTGGTTTTCGCAATGGCGGTGGTTTTAGGAATTTTTAGATAAATAAGTATTTAAGGAGAAACAGTGAAAATAACTACAACAGCAGGTCTAGTTGGCTTTTTATTGGCTTTATCGACGATAAACCTTTCTAAAGCTGAGGCTACAGTACAAAATTCTACTAATCCTAGTCACTCTAGCATTGAGTCTCGCTTAGGTCGTATTGCTAAAGTGATCAGGGAAAAGGAGAATGAAGCAGAAGGCTCATTAGATAGTAATATAGAAGATCTTTATATTGCAGGTGGTTTCGCTAATAAGTCAGGTGCAGGTGGTTTTGCTAATGGTGGCGGTGGTTTTGCTAATAAGTCAGGTGCAGGTGGTTTTGCTAATAAGTCAGGTGCAGGTGGTTTTGCTAATGGTGGCGGTGGTTTTGCCAATAAGTCAGGTACAGGCACCTTTGCTAATAAGTCAGGTGCAGGTGGTTTTGCTAATGGTGCAGGTGGTTTTGCCAATAAGTCAGGTACAGGCACCTTTGCTAATAGATAATTAAATAAAATTATAAATGATACCAATAGAAACTATTACTTCTGGCCAAATCTCAGATATTTCCACTGACTTTAGCCATTTTGGACCGATTAACTTAGTGATCATTCAGCCAACTTCTTTTTGTAATCTTGATTGCGACTATTGCTACTTACCAGATCGAGAGGTGAAAAATCAACTATCTCTAGATCTGATAGAACCGATTTTTTACAGAATTTTTACTAGTCCTTTTATAGGGGAAGGTTTTACAGTTTGTTGGCACGCTGGAGAACCCTTAACTGTTCCTATTTCTTTCTATAAATCAGCTTTTGAATTAATTGAGCAAGCATCTAAAAAATATAATCAAACCAATAGTCAATTTATTCAATCTGTGCAAACTAATGCTACCTTAATTAATCAAGCTTGGTGTGATTTCTTTCAAGAATATCAAGTAGATGTAGGGGTTAGTATAGACGGTCCTGCGTTCCTCCATGATGCCCATCGCAAAACACGAAAAGGAACAGGTAGCCATGCTAGTAGCATGAGAGGAATTTCGTTTTTACAAAAGAATGAGATCCCTTTTTATGTTATTGCCGTTATCACCAGAGAATCTCTAGATTATCCCGATGAGATGTTTAACTTCTTTATAGAAAACGGTATTACAGATGTCGGTTTTAATATGGAAGAAACAGAAGGAGTTAATCAATTATCTTCTTTAGATAAGACAGATATAGAGTATCGCTACCGCGCATTTATGAAGAGAATGTGGGAGTTAACTGCTCAAAAAAATGGGGAATTTAAAATACGTGAATTCGAGTCAATTTGTAACTTAATTTACCACGAAACTCGACTTAATCAAACAGATATGAATGCACCTTTTGTGATAGTTAATTTTGATTATCTAGGCAACTTTTCTACCTTTGATCCAGAGTTACTCTCAGTTAATATTAAACCGTATGGTGATTTTGTCTTTGGGAATGTAGTTAATGATTCCTTAGAATCAATCTGCTACAGTGAAAAATTTCAAGCAGTTTATCAGGATATGAAAGCTGGAGTAGAACTCTGTCAAAAAACCTGTCAATATTTTGGTGTATGTGGTGGTGGTGCAGGTAGTAATAAATACTGGGAAAATGGCAAATTTAGCTCTACTGAAACTAAAGCCTGTAGATATCGTACTAAAATTATTACAGATATTATTTTAGAAAAGTTAGAAGAATCATTTTAATAAAAGCTCGTATTGGTTAACTAGTTCAAATTAGTGTAAGATAGACAACTAGTGTGTTTATAACCATGATTACCGACGTATTGTATTACTATCCCACGTCTATTTGAAGCACAACCTTAATAAACTTCGTCATGTGAACCAATATCAACTAATATAATTAGAGATTCTTCTAAATCTTCATGTTGAGAAAAAATAAAAATAATGCGACAATCATAACTCACAGAACAAGACCATAACTCGCTTAAATTACCGGTTAATTTGTGAGACTTTAAGGAAGGAATAAAAGGATCTTCTGATCATAAAATTAAAACATTAGTTATTTTATTTCGTAGCTGAATATTTTTTTTAATAAGTCTCTTGAAAGACCGTTTAAAACTATTATTCCAAACTACTTTCATCTTCTTGTAGCAAATCTGTGATTAAATCGTTAACTCTTCCGACTTTTGCTTTCCCTCTTTGTAAGTCTACTAAAATAGTTTGGGCATTATCAGCAATTTCTGAACGTCTCTTTTCAATACGTCTCTTACGGATTAAATTAAATAAATAATCTTGATCTTCAATAGACAAAGTTTCGATAGATTCAATGAGATTTTGAAAATAAGTTGTCGTCATTAGACCTCTTGCAAAAATAAAAATTAAATCAATTTAAGTCCCAAAAACTCTATTTCTTTCCCCTATTGCCTATTGCCTGACGAATGCCTGAAGTCTATTATTTTGCCTAATGCAGCGTATTATTAAGTCTATAGCATTTAAGTGCTGCTAATCCATTTATATTACTGCGAAAACCTACTGAATATGTTTAGATGTCAATATCACCATAAGTAAGGTAGAGGTTACCCTGCAGTTTCTTAAGCAGAGAGTCATTAAAATAACAATAGACAAATATTATAGAAGCCTGTAGAGATGCAACCTACTAACCCCAATCAATTTACAGAAAAAGCCTGGGAAGCAATCGTTCGGACTCCAGAAGTCGCTAAAGCTAACCAACATCAACAAATAGAAACAGAACATTTAATGAAATCCTTACTAGAAGGGGAAGGATTAACCAATAGTATCTTTAGTAAAGCTAATGTCAGTTTAACTCGCCTAAGAGATAAAACTGATCAGTTTATTAGTGCACAGCCAAAACTCTCTAATACTAGTGAGTCGATCTATTTAGGCAGAAGTCTAGATAGTCTTTTAGATCGAGCAGAAGCATATCGGAAAGAATTTACTGATGATTATATTTCGATAGAACACTTGATCCTAGGCTTTGCTAAAGATGACCGTTTCGGGAAGGCCTTGTTACAAGAATTTACGCTAAATGAAGAGAAACTCAGAAAAATTATTGAAGAGATTAGGGGAAGCCAAAAAGTGAGTGACCAAAGTCCAGAAGGAAAATATGAATCTCTAGAAAAGTATGGCAGAGAACTAACTCAACTAGCTAGAGAAGGTAAATTAGATCCAGTCATAGGCAGAGATGAAGAAATTCGCAGAACCGTCCAAATCCTCTCAAGACGTACTAAAAATAATCCTGTATTAATAGGAGAACCTGGAGTAGGTAAGACCGCTATTGTAGAAGGACTTGCTCAAAGAATTATCAATAGAGATGTACCAGAATCCCTCAAAGATCGCAAGCTGGTCTCACTGGATATGGGTGCTTTAATTGCGGGGGCTAAATATCGAGGAGAATTTGAAGAACGTCTTAAGGCAGTCCTTAAAGAAGTTACCGAAAGCAGTGGGAATATCATCCTCTTTATTGATGAAATTCATACAGTAGTCGGTGCAGGAGCAACCCAAGGGGCAATGGATGCAGGTAACCTCCTTAAACCGATGTTAGCACGGGGAGAATTGCGCTGTATAGGGGCAACAACCCTAGATGAGTATCGCAAATACATAGAGAAGGATGCAGCCTTAGAAAGGCGTTTTCAGTCGGTTTTAGTAGATGAACCCAATGTCGAAGATACTATCTCAATCTTAAGGGGACTCAAAGAACGCTATGAAGTCCATCACGGGGTAAAAATTGCTGATAACGCCCTAGTAGCAGCAGCAGTCCTTTCAGATCGCTATATCAGTGACCGTTTCTTACCAGATAAGGCCATTGACTTGGTAGATGAGTCAGCAGCTAAACTGAAAATGGAGATAACCTCCAAACCAGAAGAACTAGACGAACTAGATCGCAAAGTTCTGCAGTTAGAAATGGAGCGCCTCTCTCTACGCAAAGAACAAGATGTCGCCTCTTTGGAACGTCTAGGCAGAATAGAAAAAGAACTAGGCAATTACAAAGAAGAACAAAGTCTCCTTAACGGTCAATGGCAAGCTGAAAAACAAGAAATTGATCGTACACGCAGTCTCAAAGAATCAATAGAACAACTGAACGTGGAAATTCAACAAGCAGAACGTGACTATGATTACAATAAGGCTGCAGAATTACGTTACGGAAAATTAACAGATTTACAAAGACAGGTTAAAGAGATAGAGACCAGACTAGCCGAAAAACAAAGAGGCGGAAAAAATTTACTGCGGGAAGAGGTATTAGAATCTGATATTGCTGAGATTGTTTCTAAATGGACAGGTATACCAGTTATTAAGATGGTGGAGTCAGAAAAAGACAAACTCCTGCACTTAGAAGAGGAATTACACAAAAGAGTGATCGGACAAGATGAAGCAGTAACAGCAGTAGCTGATGCTATTTTACGTTCTAGAGCGGGACTAGCCGATCCTAACCGTCCAACAGCTAGTTTTATCTTCCTAGGTCCAACAGGAGTAGGAAAAACAGAACTTGCTAAAACTCTAGCTAATAATCTGTTTGACAGTGAAAATACCCTCGTGCGGATTGATATGTCAGAGTATATGGAGAAACATACAGTCTCTCGTTTAGTGGGCGCACCTCCAGGCTATGTAGGATATGAAGAAGGTGGACAATTAACTGAAGCTATTCGTCGTCAACCCTATTCAGTGATCCTTTTTGATGAAATTGAAAAAGCACACCCAGATGTCTTTAATATCATGTTACAGATCCTCGATGATGGACGTTTAACTGATTCCCAAGGCCGTCTAGTTAACTTTAAAAATACCATCATCATTATGACTAGCAACATCGGGTCACAGTATATCTTAGATATCGCTGGAGATGATAGTAAATACGAAGAAATGCGCAGCCGAGTCACTGAAGCTATGCGCGAGAGTTTCCGCCCTGAATTTCTCAATCGTATTGATGAAGTGATTATCTTCCATGCCCTAGAGAAATCTCAATTAAGGGAGATCATTCGCCTACAAGTTCAACGTTTAGAGGAGCGTCTAGCAGAACAAAAAATAGGTTTAAAGATGTCCGATGAAGCCCTAGACTTTCTAGCTGAAATTGGTTACGATCCTGTCTATGGTGCAAGACCACTTAAACGAGCTATTGCCCGTTATTTAGAAACAGCTATTGCTAAAGCGATCCTCAAGGGTGAGTTTCGTGAAGGAGATATCATCTCACCCCAGGTAGAAGATGAGCGATTGACTCTTAAATGTGCTAAAACAACAGTAATCTAAATTCAAAATGTGTCATGCACTCCTGGTCTGATCTTAATGAATTTCTCTTCGGTAAACCACTACCGACTAGTGCCCAAAGTCATGAAAGGCTGAATAATTGGTCAGCTTTAGCTATTCTATCTTCAGATGCACTCTCTTCAGTAGCCTATGCCACTGAAGAGATTTTATTAGTTTTAGTGGTTTCTGGTAGTGGTGCTTTAGGCTTTTCTTTGCCTATTTCCTTAACTATCGGTATCCTTTTAACTGTTCTGATGCTCTCCTATCGTCAAACAATTAAAGCCTATCCTCAAGGTGGTGGCGCCTATACGGTAGCTAAAGAAAATTTAGGAACCTACCCCGGTTTGGTGGCAGGTGCTTCACTCCTGATTGATTACACCTTAACAGTTACAGTCAGTGTTTCTGCAGGTATCGCCGCACTTATCTCTGCTTATAGCTTTTTGGAACCCTTTAGAGTGTCTCTAGGGTTAATTGCGATCGCCCTCTTAACAGTTGCTAACCTGCGCGGTGTTCGTGAGGCTGGTAAGATCTTCATGTTACCTACCTATACATTCGTATTTAGTATATTTATCTTAATAGGGATAGGTTTATTTAAAAAAACAACGGGACAAATTACACCTGAAGTACATAATTTAGATGTTGTACACCCTCTGACTTGGTTTATGGTTCTCCATGCTTTCTCGGCTGGATGTACAGCTTTGACTGGTGTGGAAGCTATATCTAATGGGGTAATGCTCTTTAAACCACCTGAATGGAAGAATGCCCGTATTACTTTACTTTATATGGGCTTGATTTTAGGTTCAATGTTCATCGGAATTACCTACTTAATAAATTCCTATAATTTAGTACCATCAGAAAATCAAACCTTGATTTCTCATTTAGGGAGAGAAATTTTAGGAGATGGGTTCCTATATTTTGTACTGCAATTTGCCACTTTTTTTATCCTTCTCTTAGCAGCAAATACCAGTTATGCAGACTTTCCTCGTTTAGCTTCTTTTGTGGCTCAAGATGGCTTCCTACCCCGTCAATTATCCCTGATCGGGGATCGTCTGGTCTTCTCCAATGGAATTAAAGCTTTAAGTCTCTGTGCAGCAGTTCTCTTAATTATCTTTAAAGGTAGTGTCAATGCTCTTATTCCTCTCTATGCGGTAGGAGTATTCACCTCTTTTACCCTCTCTCAAGCAGGAATGGTCGTTCATTGGTATAAAGAAAGGAGCAGTGGCTGGATCGGCAGTTCTATATTTAATGGTATAGGCGCAATCACCACAACAGTAGTCTTAGGGGTGATTATTTTAACTAAGTTCCTTGATGGTGCTTGGTTAGTCGTAATTACTATCCCTCTGACAGTCTTGCTGTTTGTCAAAATACATCAACATTACCAAGAAATTGCTGTTCTACTCCGTTTAAAATCTATTGACCCTCTAGTCTGTCTCAAACGCCCTAAAACGGGTGAAGTAGAGAATGCAGCCATTGTTTTAGTTGGACAGTTAAATAAAGGGAGTATAGAGGCTATCAAATATGCCTTTACAATAGCCGATGATATTAAAGCTGTTCATGTAGATATAGGAACTAGTAATCTTGAACGGATTAAAGCTGATTGGGCTAAACTAGAAATAGATGTTCCTCTGGATATTCTGGACTCACCTTACCGTTCTGTGGTGCGTCCCTTGGCTGAATATATTAGTAAATGGGAAAACTCACATCCTGAGAGCTTTTCTACAGTACTCTTACCCGTTTTCGTTACCCGTCATTGGTGGGAAGCGATATTACACAACCAGACGGCTATTTTCTTACGGGTTGCGCTTAGGGGTAAGGCCGGTAGAGTAGTCAGTACTTTTCGTTATTATCTTTAAAATGGAAGATCATCTAATAGCAGCAAAATTGCCTATCTTGAGAGAAACTTGGTTAGAAAGCTTAAACTGGAGTCCAAATGAGCACGAAATTGATCAGTTTCAAGCTCTCTATGAAAGGATAATTGAAAAAAATCAACAACTT
The DNA here is from genome assembly GCA_949127655.1 of Chroococcales cyanobacterium PMM_0086. Taxonomy (GTDB): domain Bacteria; phylum Cyanobacteriota; class Cyanobacteriia; order Cyanobacteriales; family Microcystaceae; genus CAISPN01. The sequence continues at coordinate 12,038 of CASBQB010000130.1, forward strand.
AATTTAACCAGATTGACACATCCTCTAGAATTCTGGGAAAAGCATCTTTGGGATTCTTTATCAGGGGTAA
>CASBQB010000131.1 GCA_949127655.1 Chroococcales cyanobacterium PMM_0086
CTAGGAGCTATTAAAAGAGATAATATCTGGTTATCTAGTCCCATTCTCAATCGAGGTGCTATTGGTTGGGATAGTCAAGGTAACTTCAAAGTAGGGCGTTTAAGCCTTAAAGAGACCCTCGCCCAGAATATACCTATTGTTTCACTCAATAGCGGTTATGTGCAAGCAGGACTGTCTCGTTATACTCCTGAATGGGGGAAAACTTATACACCCATGACAGATAATGAGATAGTTTTTTTGGTGCAAAATGAGCAGATAATAGAGCAAATTGTCACTAATTCTAGTAAAACTGAGATAGTAATGCCTAAAAATGGTTATTTACTTGTTCAAAGGGCAGGAAAACCTTTATTACTAGAAAAAAATAGCCCTGTTAAAATTACCAGTCAAACTATTCCTGAAAGTTTTACTAACTATCCTAATATTCTCAGTGCCGGTCCTCTTCTACTAGAAAAGGGTAAAATCGTCTTAGATGCAGCAGCAGAACGCTTTAATCCAGCTTTTCAATCACAAAATGCTTCTAGAAGTGGTATTGCGGTTACCCCTAGACAAACTATTTTACTTGTGGCAGTTCACAACCGTCTTCAAGGATCTGGACCTAATTTAACAGAGTTTGCTCAACTGATGCAGCGTATAGGTGCTCAAGATGCTTTAAACTTAGATGGGGGAAGCTCCACTAGTCTTTATCTAGGGGGACAAGTGATCGACAGACCACCTTCAACTGCAGCTAGAGTACATAATGGGTTGGGTCTTTTCTTGCCCTAATTTAACCCAAGCGGGGACGTATTCCATAATGGCGATAGCGTTGATAGTCTTCTAAAATCTTATGGTGATCAAAACAGAGTATTTTAGGTAGATCCCATAGATGAAAAATACTTACATTTTTGGCATCATCTGCAGCTTGAGGAATGCCCAAAGCTGTAGCAATAAAGACTACACTGAGTGTATGTTGACGTGTATCACGACTGGGATCTGAGTAGACACAGAATTGCTCAATTAACTCTACCTCTAAACTAACTTCTTCCTTGGCTTCTCTGACTGCTGCTGTTTCTACCGACTCTCCATAATCCACAAAACCGCCAGGAAGTGCCCAACCATAAGGAGGATTAACTCTTTCTATGAGGATGATCGGTCGATGAGGTTGATCATTTAATTCAATAATAATATCAACTGTTGGAAATGGATTACGATACGTCACTTATCAATTTTCCTTCTCTTTTGAGATTTTAGATGATTACTTTATTGCTTTATATAATATGACCAGTCAAGCCCAAAAAATTGCTATTTTAGGATCAGGAGTTTGGGGATCTGCTTTAAGAAATCTATTCTTACACAATAGTCATGATGTTCGGGTTTGGTCGCGCAAAAGTACTAACTCTTTAGAAGAAGTAATTACAGATGTAGAGATCATTGTCTCTGCTGTTTCTATTGAAGGTCTTTACCCAACTTTAGAGAGACTTCATCGGTTTAATATCTCACCTAAAATATTGTTTGTTAGTGCTACAAAAGGACTTGATCCTGTGACCACTAAAACGCCTTCTCAAATTTGGCAGCAGTCTTTTCCCAATCATTCTATAGTTGTTTTATCTGGACCTAATCTCTCTAAAGAAATTCAACAGGGACTACCAGCAACGACTGTTGTTTCTAGTTCTGATCCAGAAGCCGCACAAACTATTCAAAAGGCTCTTTCTTGTGATCTTTTTCGAGTATATATCAATGCTGATCCTCTTGGCACTGAATTAGGTGGAACCTTAAAAAATGTCATGGCCATTGCTGCAGGTGTTTGTGATGGTTTAGAGTTAGGAACTAATGCTAAAGCTGCTCTTTTAACTAGGGCTTTACCAGAAATGATTAGAGTAGGAACCTATTTAGGAGCAATGGCTGATACTTTTTTTGGACTATCTGGTTTAGGTGATCTTTTAGCTACTTGTAATAGTCCTCTTTCTCGTAACTATCAAGTAGGTTATCAATTAGCTAAGGGGGTTTCTTTAGAAGATATTTTAACTCATTTAGAGGGGACGGCTGAGGGGATTAATACGACAAAAGTTCTTATGAAAATTGCCGAAAATCAACAAATTTATATGCCTATTACCCATCAAGTTCATTCTCTTATTGAGGGTAAAATTACGCCTGTTCAAGCAGTAAGAATGCTCATGGAACGTAATTTAAAAGCAGAATACTAAACTAAGCTATACTCTGCTAAACAACCATCCTCCATCTCGACTGTACGTTCTGCAACATCTAAAATACGACTATCATGGGTTACTAGTAAAATTGTGCAGCCTTGTTCTTTGGCTAATGTCTGCATCAATTCTACGATACTTCTCCCAGACTTACTATCTAAAGCTGCAGTTGGTTCATCTGCTAAAACTAGTTTAGGATGACTCACTAGCGCACGGGCGATGGCCACTCTTTGTTTTTGTCCACCGGAAAGTTGACGGGGATAATAGGTAATTCTATCCCCCAATCCAACAGAATCTAACATACTATCTGCTCTTTCTCTGGCTTCCTTTTGGGATATGCTCGAATGTAACTCAATTGACATCTGTACATTCTGCCTAGCTGTAAGAGATTCTAAGAGGTTGTGTGACTGGAAAATATAACCGATATTGCGACGAATTAAAACAAGTTTACTGTTTTTTGCCTTGACTAACTCTTCTGTTAGTACTTTAAGACTGCCTTCTTGAGCAGAACGTAGAGCACCAATTAAGGTTAAAAGGGTGGTTTTTCCTGAACCTGATGGACCCTTCATAATCACCACTTCTCCCTCATAGAGGGTCAAATTGATGTTGTAGAGAGTCTGTTTTTTTAACTCCCCCTCACCAAAGAAATGATTCAAATTTTTAATAACAACAACTTCTTTCATAGTTCTAAAAAATATCTGCTGGATTATGGTCCTCTAAATCCCCCAAGAAGTGGGAGACTTAGCGTAATTGTCAGGCGTGATTTAAATCGTTGTAAAGTTACTTAAACTGAGAGTTCCGGTTAAGCCTGTAAGTTCAATAATAGCATCAGTGCTGGCATTAAAGCCTGCTGTAGCATCATTGAGAGCTACAAAAGTACGACTTCCGAAAGTAAATTGAGCCGCGCTATTGACTCCAAAATTAGTATTATTTAAGGCGTTTCCTATTCCTGCTGCATCAAGGGTAGTTATAGTTGCTTATTGAATAGTCAAATATAACGACCCGTTATATCTGTCCAATAAACCATTTTGAACGGTCGAACCGTCTGGGATGTCCTACCAAACAACCACTATCTCGCCCTAGGA
>CASBQB010000132.1 GCA_949127655.1 Chroococcales cyanobacterium PMM_0086
ATCCCCCTCCTGAAATCCCTTGTTTAATAGTAGTTGCCTACCTTACGATGATGAACAGCCGTTAAAACATCTGGTTTAGAGACTCGTCCATTTTGAACTTGACTATAGATAATCCAATGATCACTACATTCTAGACGAGAAACTACTTGACATTCCAAATAGGCTAGAGCATCGGTTAGAATAGGTGAGCCATTTTGTCCTGCTTGTGTATCTATTCCGGCAAAGCGATCTGCACCTGGGGGGAAGCGTTTGAGAAAATGTTTCATCAAAGCTTGATAATTTCCCTCTTCTAGGACATTGAGGACAAATTGATCCTCAACCTGCATCAGAGATTCAATCGCCCGATCTTTAGCTACTGAGATAGTCAACCCAGGCGGCTCAAAACTGGCTTGGGTCACCCAAGAAGCTAACATCGCTCCACTGAGATTTCCCTTTTTAGCAGTAATAATGTACAAACCACCACTGAGACGACCGATTGCTTTATCTAAATCATGATCTAAAGACTTTCTTTCCTGTACCTTTTGGGTCATATTGATAGACTGTCCTAAATCTGTTCCCGCCTCTTGGCAGAGTTGATATAGTTCTTCGGTGGGTGAGTCTTTTACGCGGATCGGACTAAAGCCAACCGCTGCACCCATTTCTCTAAAACGAGTTGAGAGAGTGTCTATTGGTTCGTCATTCCCTCCATAAGATTCAAATAAGGAGATAGATTGTTTTTTATTGACTGAAGCAATGACTGTGCCTAAATTAGTAGTTATTTCTTTTTGATGAGGTCCTTGAATAGGGGGCATTCCTAAGACTATGCCTGTAGAACGGATGACTAGTTCATGGATTTCTTGCGCCTCGGCTGATTTTAAATCCACCATTTCCACCGCAACCCCAGTCTTAGTAATCCCTCTAGAGATCGCTTGTGAGAGTCGATCGCTATAGCCGTAGTCTGAGGTATAGAAAACAGATACTAGTTTTTCTTTACTGCTTTGAGCTTGACTCCAGCTTTGATAGCGTTTTAGGAGTTCTTGAACATGATATTTTAAAATTGGTCCATGTCCATTGGCGACCATTTTGATTTCTGGCAGTGCTTCGGTACGTTTCATGGCACTTAAAACCGAGCGAGCGTTCGGAGCCATCAAACATTCATAATAGAAGTGATAGTCTGCTTCAATATCTTTGAGGTGTTCATCAAAAAGGTTATCTGAACAATAGTGCATCCCAAAGACATCACAGGTATAGAGGGTCTCTGTCCCGTGGTCATAAGTCAGCATCGTATCAGGCCAATGCAGATTAGGTGAACTGACGAACTCTAAAAGATGTCCTTTTCCTAAGTCAAGTTGCTCCCCATTTTTGACAATTTGCCTTTTAAAGGGTTGATGAACAAAATCTTCTAAAAACCCAATAGCTACCTTAGATGCTACAACAGTTATCTGTGGTGCAAGATTGAGGATATCTTTAACTAGTCCACTGTGATCGGGTTCTGTATGACTGATTACCAGATAGTCGATTTTGGAGGGATCAATTAACTCTTTAAGTTGTTCTAGATAGAGAGAACGAAACTTTTCATGTGAAGTATCGACAAGAGCAGTTTTTTCACCTTGGATCAAATAAGAATTATAGGTTGTGCCATTTTGCAGACCAAACTCAATATCAAAGCGATCCCGATCCCAGTCTAGAGAACGGATAGCTGTCGTGTCGGCGGCAATCGCTGCTTTTTGCATTGTCAACCGCTTTTCGGTCTTAATTGGAGTTGCTACCATAGTTGATTCTCCTGAGTGCAGTTTTTTTAGGTACTGATAATTATCATCAATCAAAACAATGATAAAAGCAGTACCCTTGTTAGATTTAAGATGGACTTGGAACGCTCTAGTTATCTATCCTACATTTCTTCCCCGCACGACCAATATAGCTAATTGTTAAACCTGGCTAACAATTCTTCACGAGATAATTGTAAACATAAACGAGTATATTCCTCTGGTGGTAATTTTAGTAAAGGTTGAATTAGTACAGATAATTGATCATCCAAATTACCAAACCTGACCTTTAATAAACTTTCCACAGCTTGACGACGTTCCTGCTGTAAACCTTCGAGTATAGCCTCAGCCCTTGCGAATTGATAAGCTTCTGTTAAATTCATAATTAACTCCTGGTCATCTTCTGTTAATATTTCCTGCTTTTGTATACTCACACGCCAACTAAAAACCAATTCTAGAATATTATGCCGCAACGGGTTTTCTGGCGGTAGTGCCACCAATTCTTTGACCGCTTCCTGTTGAACTTTTCCCCGCCCTAACAACCTACATAAAAGCGTTTCATTAGTGACAGATAACTGGTTAATTGCCAATATTGCCGTATGATAAGCTTCAGGCAAAAAAAATACCCCTGGTAGCCAATTATCTAAATCTAGTTTAGCTCCAAAACTTTCCAGTAAACTAGTAGAGGCAGAAGGAGCGAAAACCCACAAATTCGGTAAATTACTTTCTGGTAAAGAAGTATTTTCTCGCTTGGCTTTGCGTTGTAACTCCCCATGGACAGAAAAAAGCTTTATGATACAATTACGTACCTCAGTTTTACTCGGTTGATTGCGAAAAGGTTCTAACAAAACCCTATTTGCCGCTATTCTACCGAGTAATCCTAAAGACTGAGGAGCAACTTCAGGTGATGGTACAGGGGAAAAGAAAATATCTACTTGACGAACTTCGTTAGTCACTTCCCTACTGACTTCCACCTTGCCCAAAGGTGACAGAAGTTCCTCTAAATACTGTTTGGCAAATTGGTCGTGTTGTTGTCGGGTCATTAATTTACTTTAACCTAAGTGCTACCCTTACGGGAACTACAGCTAGTATCTCACCTGAGCAAATAAAATTATACTATTCGAGAAATTTGTTTTTATTTAAGTAGTATAAAAAATAACGTGCGATTACCCTGGCTAAAGCTGTTGATATTTTATTTTCTATACTTTCTCGACTATCATCATTCTTAAGACTTTCTAAAGTATTGTAAATAATCACTCAAAATATAGACCTATCTAGTCAAATATCGTAAAAAAGACTAGTTTTAGGATACAATAACAAGCGAGAGGTCACTGATTTCAAACCTAACTCAATAAAA
>CASBQB010000133.1 GCA_949127655.1 Chroococcales cyanobacterium PMM_0086
GTTCTCAACGCCATAGAAGAAGTTCAACGCAATAAACCAGAACGTCTTCCTATCATGGTCTCAGTCACCATGGAAGACTTTGGAACCATGCTAATAGGGACAGAGATAAGTGCAGCCTTGGCTATCTTAGAACCCTACCCAATAGATATACTGGGACTCAACTGCGCCACAGGTCCAGACTTGATGAAACCCCACATCAAATATCTATCAGAAAACTCCCCCTTCATAGTTTCCTGTGTTCCCAACGCAGGACTACCAGAAAATGTCGGGGGACAAGCATACTATCGCCTAACCCCCCTAGAACTACAGATATCCCTGATGCACTTCATAGAAGACCTAGGGGTACAAATAATCGGGGGATGTTGCGGAACCCGTCCCGACCATATCAAGGCGCTAGTGGAAATGAGCAAAAACCTCAAACCAAAAGAACGTCAAAACAACTACGAACCCTCAGCAGCATCTATTTACAGCACACAACCCTACATTCAAGATAACTCTTTCCTAATAATAGGTGAAAGACTCAACGCCAGTGGTTCAAAAAAATGTCGTGACTTACTCAATGCAGAAGACTGGGATAGTTTAATCTCCCTAGCTAAATCACAAGTCAAAGAAGGCGCTCACATCCTAGATGTCAATGTGGACTATGTAGGACGGGATGGTGTGCGAGACATGAAAGAATTAGCCTCTCGTTTAGTGAAAAACGTTACGCTACCCTTAATGCTAGACTCCACAGAATGGCAGAAAATGGAAGCAGGCTTAAAAGTAGCAGGCGGAAAATGTATCCTAAACTCAACGAACTACGAAGATGGAGAGGAACGTTACTTTAAACTTCTAGAACTAGCCAAAAAATATGGTTCAGCCATAGTAGTAGGAACCATCGATGAAGAGGGAATGGGACGCACAGCAGAGAAAAAATTCAACATAGCCAAACGCGCTTATGATGCAGCAGTAGAATATGGCATTCCCCCCTATGAAATATTCTTTGACCCTCTGGCCTTACCCATATCCACAGGGATAGAAGAAGATCGAGAGAATGGCAAAGCTACAGTCGAAGCAATTAGACAAATTCGCGCAGAATTACCTGACTGTCACATACTACTAGGCATCTCTAACATCTCCTTTGGTTTAAGTCCTTTAACCCGTCAAGTCCTCAACTCCGTCTTCTTGAATGAATGTATGGTTGCAGGGTTAGACTCAGCCATCGTCAGCGCCAATAAAATACTACCTCTAGCTAAAATACCAGCCGAACAAAAAGAAGTCTGTCTAGACCTGATCTATGACCGTCGTCGCTTTGAAGGAGAAAGATGTGTCTATGACCCCCTAACCACCTTAACTACCCTCTTTGCAGGACAGACCAGTCAAGAAACTCAAGCAATAGACGTTAACCTACCTGTTGAAGAAAAACTCAAACGTCACATCATAGATGGCGAAAGACTAGGACTAGAAGACACTCTAGCAGAAGCCCTCAAAAAATACCCCCCCCTAGAAGTAATCAACATCTATCTCCTAGATGGAATGAAAACAGTAGGGGAACTCTTTGGATCAGGACAAATGCAACTTCCCTTTGTTCTACAGTCTGCCCAAACTATGAAGGCTGCAGTCGCCCATTTAGAACCCTTCATGGAGAAAAATGAAAGTAATGGCAACGGAAAAGGCACCTTTTTAATTGCCACAGTTAAAGGCGATGTTCACGATATAGGGAAGAACCTAGTAGACATCATTCTCTCTAACAATGGTTATCGAGTGATTAACCTAGGTATCAAACAATCAGTAGAGAATATCATTCAAGCCTATCAGGAACACCAAGCAGACTGTATAGCTATGAGTGGACTACTAGTCAAGTCTACCGCCTTTATGAAAGAGAACCTAGCCACCTTCAACGAACAAGGTATCACCGTTCCAGTCATCCTAGGCGGTGCCGCTTTGACCCCTAAGTTCGTACATGAAGACTGTCAGAGAACCTATAAAGGTCAAGTCATCTATGGAAAAGATGCCTTCTCTGACCTCAACTTTATGGAACGTTTAATGCCCGCTAAAAGCCAAGGAAAATGGGATGATGGACAAGGCTTCTTAGATGAAGATAGTCCTAAAACTCCTGTATTGACAACAGAAGAACCAACCATCGAAACCATCACAGAAGAAGAAGAGATCGACACTAGAAGATCCGAAGCAGTAGATGTAGATATAGAACGTCCAACACCACCTTTTTGGGGAACCCGCATCTTAACTTCAGAAGACATTCCCCTAGAAGAACTCTTCCCCTACCTAGACTTACAAGCTTTGTTTGTCGGACAGTGGCAATTCCGTAAACCCAAAGAACAGTCAAAAGAAGACTATGATCTCTTCCTAGAAAACACAGTCCACCCACTCCTAGAAACTTGGAAAGAAAAAGTACAACAGGAAAAGCTACTAGAACCAACAGTCATCTATGGTTACTTTCCCTGCAATTCAGAAGACAACACACTATACATCTACGACCCAGACAACATAGAACTAGATAAACCAATAGCCTCCTTTACCTTCCCCAGACAAAAAACAGGTCGTCGTCTCTGCATAGCAGACTTTTTTGCACCTCGCACAAGTGGCATCATCGA
>CASBQB010000134.1 GCA_949127655.1 Chroococcales cyanobacterium PMM_0086
CACTAGCAGAACGCATAAACAAATAGCACAACTTGTTAAAGAATTACGCAGAACTAACTATACACCAAAATTTGTAGTTCTTGGAAGTAGAACACAATATTGTATTAATGAAAGAGTTAGAAAATCAAAGGATCTTAATGAAGCATGTCGAGAAAGTTGCAAGTCAGGAAGTTGTTCATTTTTTAATAATGTAGATTTTTCATCAAAAAAAGCTCTTACTCCTATTAAAAATTTTGCTATATCACCACTATCAAAGTTATTACTTGTCTTAGCTTGAATTAAAATAAATTTTACAGTTAAAGATTTATTTCTTTTTATCAAATCTTCAATTTCTTCTGTAGATTCTACCAAGTCTCCATTTACAAGAATTGCAATTCCGTCTATAGCTAAATCTGAACAACCTCCAATACTAACTTCCTGTATATCAAAGGAGCTTTCATATTCTTTGGAAACTAAACAATAATTAACAAAGTATTCAAATAACTGCGTCTCAGACATATCTTCATTAAAAGATTGTTCCTCTCGGAAGGCCTTTAATAAACCTTGTATAATCCTATCCATTTATTAAACTAATTATTTATTACATTAAATTTGTAGGTGCGACATAAAGATTATAGTCAACTTAATGGGTGAGTTAGCTGCCTATACCTAATTTATCTAAAAAATCTTCTCTTGACATTCAACAAAAAAACTTACTGGCTCTGCCTCTTGTTATTTTTTAATCTCATCAAACTTACTTATATTAATATCAACAACAACCCGCATTACTAATCTTCTTTCAAAGACGCTATGAATTCATCATATAGGGCATCTGTCATGCCAAGTGTTGCCGCTTCCTTCTGTAACTTTCGTGCAATAACAGATAAGCTAGGACGACCAACCATGAGGCGGACAACCTCGTCATCAGGTATTTGTTCTAGGTACGCTTTAATTTCTTTAGCTGTACCTTGAATAACTCCAGCTTGTATTGTCATTATTATTGCTCCTTCTTTGATGCAATTATATTACTAAGTTTTATTGGTCAGCTAATAATATAATTACATATTTGTAGTTACAATAGGATGTGAGGAAAAAAATTGCAGTGGACTTGGGACGAGGGAAAGAACAGGGACAACAAGCTAAAACATGGCTTGAGCTTTGAAGCGGCTATATATGTTTTCGCCGATTATTTAGCAGTTAGTCGTCTAGATCCTTATCCAGAGGAAGAACGCTGGCAAACAATTGGCTTAATTGGTCAAATGACTATATTTGTAGTGCATACTTGTCCTACACTAGATCCGTTAACTGGTGAAGAAACAGGACGAATTATCAGCGCACGCCAAGCTACACCCCATGAAAGGAGAGCTTATGAAGAAGGAACATTCTAATCCAGTACCCCCAGAAATACAAGCTGAAATTGATGCTCTTGTTGCATCACAGGCACCTATCCGCACAGACCTTATTCCAGAAGTAACAGACTGGAGCAATGCTAAACGTGGTTTGTTTTATCGTCCTATAAAGCAACAAATCACATTACGCCTAGATGCTGATTTAATAGACTGGTTCAAAAGAAATTATCCAAATGGTTATCAAACCAATATCAATAGTGCTTTGCGGGAATATGTCAGACAGCAAAATCAGTCTTGAACGTTGAGCACAAGGTCAGATAGAGTATCGAGAGGGTGAGGATAAAAGGTAGGTAAGGGTTGATTTTTGGGGGGAGGCGGGAAAAACAGTACCATCTATCTTATTCCCACCGCCGCCGCGAACTCAATAACTCTCTCTTTCTCCCCTATTTTGAGGGCAGCTATAGGAGTTAACCCATCCAGGTAAGGATTAGGACGCATCAACCAGTTGAGTTTGGACAAATCAGAAACCTTTAAAGCTCTCAAAACCAATGGTAAACCATCGAGCACTCCATCTGGTCCTTCGGGGTCAAATTGCCAAGCTGGAAAACGATAACTTCCTTTATCCAATACTCCCAGTAGCGTCATACTCTTCATCCGGTCGTGGGGAGTTTGCCGCGATGTTCCCAGTAACTTAGCTACGATAGTTGCAGATAGTGCACCTTCTAATAATTGCCTACGTCTCTCGAAGTAACGAAACAGGGATTCTAACTCTAGCTGAATTTTTTCCTCTCGACTCCAAGTCCGCCCTGCTAAGGATTCTATCAAAGGATCTTCACCTGAGGGAGCAATTCTCTCAATAAGTCGTTTGAGACTGCCCGCTACAAGTTCTACCTCATCAGGAGGCAGCTCTTTCAATATAGTTTCAAAAGATTCTACCGCTTCTTCAATAGCTGGCATAATTTTACGTAAGAAATGTCAAGTTAGTTACCTTCAGCTTAACAGAAATTTGTAAGAGATGTAAAAGGCGTGGGAAAATAAAATAAATGGTATTGCCTACCTACTCGCTTTGCCAGAAAAAAGCGCTTATGAAAACCCGCCTTTGCAAAAGTGCTTTACCTAAGCCCCGACTATAGTAAATAGTTACGAAAACTCGCACTTGGCACAAGATATCTCCATGAGTAACTCGTCACCCGAACAGGAATTAACATTAGCGCTGG
>CASBQB010000135.1 GCA_949127655.1 Chroococcales cyanobacterium PMM_0086
ACCCCCTTACAGGAGAAGAAAGTCTGTGGGGAGCTTTCAAAGCAGACCATCCACGCACAATAACAGAGCGGAGTCGCGGTTTTGGCAATAGTCAACCCAAGACTAAGACCATTAAATATGAACATCCCCCTAAGAAACCAACCGAAGCATTTTTCCTAAAGATTCCTGATGCCCTCTGGCAGATGATTGGTAATATTCTAGAAATTTATCCTTCATGTTCGCTCAATGCAGACGGCACAAGACCTGCTAAAAGTCAGCCTAACTTTCAGTTTTGGGCATGGGTCATAGATAATCCGCTTATCCCTATTACTTTTACCGAGGGGGGTAAGAAAACTGCCTGTCTTCTCAGTCATGGCCATGTAACCATCGGGCTTCCCGGTATCTATAGTGGATTTCGACAACCCAAAGACCAACTAGGAAATAAGTGTGGACTACCGCATCTAATCCCTCAACTAGTCCCTTTTGCCACGGCTGGACGAGAAATTAACTTCGGTTTTGACAATGACCCAAAACCCACTACCAAAGAAAACGTCCATAAAGCTATTGCCAAAACAGGAAAACTCTTACAGTACATAGGCTGCAAAGTTAACGTAATTACTTGGGATACACCAGATAATCTACATTTAAAAGGTGTAGATGACCTAATCGTTGCTAAAGGCATTGACTGTTATCAAGGATTTTACAACAGCCGTCTTAACCTCTCTGAGTATCTTCTCTTCAAGTACCTAGACCTCAAAGCAGACCTAACTATCCATGAGCGTTATTTTCCCGATGGGCTTAACCCATGCGCCAAAGCTATTTTAATTGGCTTAAAAGGCTATCAAGGCACAGGCAAAACCGAGTGGCTGGCTCGTAAAATACAATCTCTATTAGATAGGGGTGAGAAAATCGTTGCTATAGTCCATCGAGAATCATTAGCCATCGCTTTAGCAGCCCGTTTTGGTATTTGTTACCGTACTGAGATTAACAAAAACGGTGATGGTGACCTTTTTGGTTATACCCTATGTATCGACTCCCTACACAATAAAGCTAATCCCCCCTTTATTGCTGACAGTGATTACTGGCATGGTGCTACGGTAATCATTGATGAAGTAGAGCAAGTTCTCTGGCACGTTCTTAATGGCAGCACTTGTCAAAAACATCGTATTAGAATACTTAAAACCCTCAAAACACTTCTACAGAACGTAGCCAATACAGGCGGTAAAATCTACATAGCTGATGCCAATTTAACCCCCATAGCAGTGAGCTATATCAAGGCCTTAATTGGTTGGAATGTCCCCACTTGGATAGTAAAAAATACCTATAACGTTGTTAGTACGGGTTCTAGACAAGTCGTTTGGTATCGGGGTAAGAATCCTTCAGGACTTACTAAAAAAGCTACTCTTAAACTAGAAGAAGGTAAAAAACTCCTATTCTTTACCGATGGTCAGAAATATAAGTCGGCTTATGGAACCCGTAACCTTGAAAATCTTTTTAAGAACAAATTCCCCCATCTAAGGATTCTCCGCATTGATGCTCAAAGTTTAGGTGACAAAAACCATCCTGCTTTTGGCTGTATGGCTAATCTGAATGAACTATTACTAAACTATGACCTTGTACTTTGCTCCCCTACATTAGAGACAGGAATAAGTATCATCAATGGACATTTTGATGAGGTATTTTGCATCTCTCATGGTGTCCAAACTGTTGAAGCTGTCTTGCAATCTTTAGAACGAGAGCGTTCCCACATACCCCGTCATGTATGGGCTATTGGTTGGTCTACTCATACTATTGGTAATGGTTCAATTGAAATTAAACCTCTATTGAACGGTACTAAGCTCCTGTCTAATGCTCAGATTCAACAATTACAGAAAGTGGGTATTAACGAGTTTGACGGGATTCAATATTTAGAAGAGGATGAGCCAGAAAATAGACAAACTCCTTCATTGTGGGCATGGGCTAAAAGAGCCTGTGTCTTGAACTATCAATGTAGTAAGTTTGCTTTTTGTCTAGAGAAAAATTTAAGGGAAGTTGGTTATTCCATTATTGAGGATGAGGGTGTAGATAAAGAAACTGAAGAAGAAATTAAACTGAACAAGATAGAGAACTATAGTCTTCATTGCCAAGAGGTATCTGAGACTCCTAATCCTGATAATGCTACCCATGAACGTCTGAAGGAGCAAAGGGGTCATACTGAACAAGAATTACTACAAAAGCGCAAAGGGGAACTCTGTAGAAGGTATCTCACAGAGGATGTTACCCCTGTTCTCGTCAAGAAAGATGATGATAAATGGTCTGCCAAACTCAAGCTTTACTATTACTTAACTTTGGGACATGAGTTCTTAATGGAACGTGATCGTCAATCGCTATCGAAGCTTCGAGACGATGGGGATGGTGTAGTCTTTCGTCCTGATGTCAACAAGACTCAATTATCCGCTCAAATAGCTGCTCTTAAGTTCTTGAATGTAGAGCAATTTTTGGATAAAGATGCCCAGTTTACTACTATCGGGCTACAGGAGGGATTTGACCAAATTAATAATCCTCAAATTGCCTACCAAATTAAATCGGTCTTGGGTATTAAATTATCTCCGAAGGATACGCCCATAGGTTTTTATCAGAGACTTCTAAAGCAATTGTTGGGGATTACTCTACGATTAGACCGATGGGATAAGGTAAATGGAAAACGAACACGAGTTTACAAAGGATGTGATGTTAATGCCGATGAACGTATGCCTGTTCTTAATCGTTGGTTAGACAGGGACACAGCAGTTATGGAGAATAAGGAAGCTGCATAAAACATTCTGCACACCCCCCGTATATATAAGAGTTAGATACCTTATGAATGGGTGAGCAAGATTAAAAAAGATGTAGCTAGAGAAAAGTTTCTGCACACCCCCTCTATATATAGGGGTAGTGTTACGGAAGCTGTCACCAGGGGCAAAGTACTACTTTAATCTTAAACTGGAAACTTCCCTATTACCTCGTCATATTCTTTTTGAGCTTCCCCGATTGATAACCGTGAG
>CASBQB010000136.1 GCA_949127655.1 Chroococcales cyanobacterium PMM_0086
CCCTTCCAATATTGTACTCTAATACTTTGGGCTGCTGCTAATTCTCTTTCACCTAAACTGTACTCTCAAATTCAGAGCTCATTTGTCTAACCTTGAGAAAAATGAGCGAACCGTAAGTTAGACGTTTATGATTGCAGGCTGTTACAATTATGGAGCGTTATCAGCTTACTAGAGATAAAGATAGTCAGATCAGCAACGATCCTAATGACTGGTCAGAAGACCCAAGATATATCATTGATCTTGTTAAGAGGATAGTAAGAGTCAGTCTGGAAACGATGAAGATAGTTAATGGGTTACCTGCTTTAAAGGAACTTACTTAAAATCTCTTTAATTGGAAGGTTGCCAGCTGGATGCTCCTTACCAAAGGAATGGTTAAGGAGTATCTCCTTGGCTTATGGACAGAACGAAAAAACTAACGTTTTAAATGATAGTTCATCACTTAGAAATCTAAATAATGGATCTGAATAGGTTTGTCATCCCCATCATCATTAATAGTGTGTATGAACCAAGTCTTGTTACTTTCCTGAAAATGATGTGAAACTACTCTTAAAGGTTTATTCACGCATTTGGGGAATCGTTCGGACTCGGACTCTTTTAACTTAACGACTGAACCAATAGGAGGTAGAAGTGGTTGCTCTTCTCTGTTGACTTCAGTAGATAATTTTTCGGTGGTGATTCGGTAGTAGTGATGTGGCTTAAAGCTTTGCCAATTGGGCATTATAGTCATGTATAAAATACCAAATTGCCCCCACATGATTATCCATCTTTTTAGAGAACGAAAGGGTATCTCGAACCAATCTAGAAATCCTTTGTCGAAACGTATTATTTAATCTTAGCCTACGGCAACGCTTCGCGTACAATATGATTAGTTTGACCAGTTTCTTTCCCTACTGCGCGATGACGTTTGCGGGGAATTACTGTTTTGTACGACTCCCAAAAGTCTGTGTAAGCAATAGCACATTGTTGATAAACTAATGGCAAACTTGAATATAGTTTTTTGGCTGATTGACGACTTCTATCTCCCAAATAACAACCAATTATTTCTCTTGTACTTCTATCAATTGCTAACCAAATAAATACTTTTATCTTTTTGCAAAAAACGAATGACCACATCTCATCACATTCTATAATTAAATTACCTTTTGATTTTTCAGAAACCCTTACCTGACGAGGAACTGCACTGAATTTATTGTTGACGTAATTCTGTAGCCATGACCAACTTACGCCTGTTACTCTGGCAATACCTCGTAATGAAATTCGCTCTAAAAGTAATTTATTAATTAATTGTTTTTTCTCTGTAGAGATAGTTTGATTATTAGGATTGATTACAAATTGACGACCACAATCCTTACATTGACGTTTAGGTTTACCATTATGTGTAGAACCATTCTTGATAGTATGATAAGAACCACAGCGGGGACAAGGGAGTAAAGAAATTTTTGGATGAGCATTTTGCTCTGTACTTTCGATGTTGTTTAACCAACATTTTACAAACCAAGAAAAGATATTTATAAAAAGAGCAATCATAAAGTACGAGTTTTTGACACTTACTCAAGCAATTATTTTTATTAGAAAATATTTTACCAAATCCTTTCTGGACAAGCAAGATAGGTCACCACTACTACCGAATCACTACCAGAAAGACTTTATCTTTTTCCAAAAAATTAGATAATCATATTGGGGCCATATGGTACTTTATTCATCATTAGACCTCTTGCACAAAAAAAGAACTTAAGATGATAAAATGGTTAAAAAATATATTTGTTATCCTAAAAAATGCGGTATAAAGAAGCTCACTTATTAGACGAGTTGGATTTTAAAAGATTATATGGTGTCAGTAAAATCGTTTTTGAAAAAATGATTCTCGAAGTATTCAAAGCTAAGCAGGGTAAGCAAGGAAGCATTTCTAAACTCTCGCGCCCCAGACCAAATTTTATTAACCTTGCAATAGGGCGCGAGAATATAGAACATTTTTTCATATAGCTCTTGATTGGGGAATTCATGAATCGACAGCGTGGCGATCCGAAGGATCTCGAAGAGTATAGTAAGAAGAATTGTTGACGCGAAGCGTCTTCTTTCAGTAAATATTTTAATTAAAGTAGAAGAATTTCACTTGCCAAGCAAACGAAAATTACAACAATCAGACGTAGAAATAGAAGTAATTGTTATAGATGTAGGTGAGGTAGAAATAGAAAGACCAAAAAAGAAACAGAGGAATTATTATAGTGGGAAGCAAGGATACCATACTCTTAAAATGCAGTTAATAGTAAATCAGGTGACAAAAGAAATAATTTGTACAGAATTCGATAAAGGAAGAAAACATGATTTTAACTTATTAAAACAGAGCAAAATTGCTATCAAAGAAAGCATGGAGTTATTAGCTGACAAAGGTTATCAAGGAATCAAGAAATATCATAAAAATAGTAAAACTCCTTATAAGAAAACAAAAAAGTATCCTTTAACAATTGTTTCTCTGACCTTCGGTCAGTACAAAAGAAAGACAATTCTCAATTAGCGCGTCATGAGAATAGTCGTTGAAAATGTTATTAGATGCCTTAAGATTTTTAGAATATTATCAAGTCGTTATAGAAACAGAAGAAAGCGCTTTGGTTTACGAGTTAATCTGATAGCTGGTATCTATAATTATGAACTAAAATTAACAGCTTAGCCAGAATTCCGCAAGAGGTCTATTATAATGCTTCTCTTGTTTCTTAGATGTTTCACTACATCTACATGACTACCATTGCTCTAATTGAACAAAACTAATTCCTAATAATCTTTTTGTTTCTTTTTGATGCGTACGAATATAATCCCAAGTGTAAAAGTTCATTTATCCCCTTAGAGATTCAGATTTATTTTCTTATTATCTCATTTTTTACCCTTTTCATCTTATTATGGAGATGTCCAATGAGATTTTCAAAATTAATCTTTATGAAGAAAATCAGGTAACCACAAGAGGAGTAATATTACTAAGGAAATGATGACTAATGCAATACTATAGGCGATTGCTTCATTGGAATTAAAGTTGGTCGACATGATTGATTTGGTTCTCCTAATATCCATTTATCTTGCTTGAGAGTTAAAATAAAGTTCTTGTATCCTCCAAGCTGATACTTTTAACCGAGACATTTTCTGACATCGCAGACGGTAGTGTATTTTATGTAGTGATAGAGAAATCTTACTATATGGGGTAAAACTAGCGAAGCTGTCACCAAGGGCAAGATAGGCTAAAAAGAAGGCTCGTGTCAGTGGAAGGATAATATTGCCGGAATGGCAGGCTTATGCTTCCAATTGACATCGGCAACATTATGCTTCCATGTTTTGTGGCTCATCCTTACTCTAATCGTATCCGAGAGAATGTAGGATTTCATTTAGAGTTTGGCGAGCAGAGGGACTGAGCATAATTCCGGGCTTAGTGAGAAGCCTTGTTACCCTACTTTGAGTAGGTTTTTGTCCTTGTGAATGAAGCGTAAGAGCAATAGTTTCTATCTCTTGGCGTATACGCTTTCTTTTTTCTTGACCACTTGCATTATTGTGTTCTCGATAACGCTTTGAGATAGAGTAACAAAGCTCAGGAAAATACTGATATAAATAGCTGTTATTTTGGTAGCCGAGTCGTCTAGTAATTTCTAATAGTGAAGGTGGAGGAAATTCTTGCAACGCCGCTTCAAGAACAGGTTGTATTTTTTGCTCTCGGCGAGACTTTTTGTATTGGGCGTGTCTAGTTTTGATTTCCTGACATAATTCGGGAAAATGATATTGCAGAACTAGAGTGCGATGTTTTAAACGAAGGGCAACATCTTCTAAAGAAGGTGGAGGGGATTCCTTAATTACTTCCTGAAGAACTACATTTAAAATTTGCTTTCTCTCCCACGTTAATTGGCTATAACCCACATTCCGCAGCCCATTAAATAGTACTTAGAATTTTAAAGAGTTGAGTAGAAAAATCAAGTAAATTTAGTAATAAAATATTTATTGTTAGCTAATTTTTCAATTCTCGTAAATAG
>CASBQB010000137.1 GCA_949127655.1 Chroococcales cyanobacterium PMM_0086
ATTTTGCTTATTATAATTTGCGTTGGAGCAATGATTGGAATCGAATTAGTCTCAATCGCTTCCGTGAGAAATGGAATTTAGCAGAAGACGATCCATTTCTCAAAGGTCATTACAATTGGCTGATGTATCACCGACAGCTGCCCTTTAAATCCATGATCCGCCGTATTTTACCATTTAAACGAGGGTCTTGGCTCTTTGATAATATTATGGTCCCTTTAGAACAACAATTGAGTAAATTATTAAGGAAGCAAGCTCAAAATTCACCTTAATGTACTATTTTGCTCAAACTAATATTCAATTACTTAATCAGCTAGCCGCCAATGATTATTCAAAGGCTGATTTAATACTCTGCCAAAAAGCTTATCAGTTGACAATGAGTCTTTTTACAGGGCATTTTCGCGCAGATGAAAAGACTTTTATCGGGCATTTAGTCAGAACAGCTAGTATCCTTGCTTCTGTTAACACACCTATTGAGGTCGTCACTGCTGGGTTACTTCATGCTGCTTATCTTCAGGGAAATTTTGGCGATGAGTCAAGGGGAATTTCTCAGAAAAAACAGGAAAAGGTTAGAGAAATAGTCGGTGAAGAAGTAGAGAGTTATATTGCTCAATATACTGCTTTAGAATGGGGAGAAAAAAAGATATTAATGCTTAGTAATGACCTCCCTCACCTGAGTCTGCAAGAACGTTATGTTGTCTTAATGCGTTTAGCTAATGATTTAGAAGAACATTTAGATTTAGGGGTGCTTTACTGTGCCAATTATGAACAAAGACTTCGATATATTGAGCATATTGGGAATATTTTAATTAAGATGACGGCTGAATTAGGTACTGCTGGTTTAGCCAATGAACTAGAGCGGGTATTTAAAGAAATACATTCAAGCAATATTCTTACAGAACTTCGCAGTCATCATAATTATTCATTTCTTCTTCCTCCTAAATCTTATCAACAGAAGCCATTAATTACACTCGGGCAACAATTTATCTTAATTCGCCGTTCAATCAAGTCAACTCTTAGACGTTTTTTGAGAGGGAGTAATCAATCCTAAATAATACAAAGGACTGATAAAAGTACTGATAAAAAATTCCATCTCACAAGCAGCAATTAAATCAGTTTGTAATTCTCCTTTGTATTTCAGCCAATGTAAGATAATTCTTTTTAAACTTCCTAACATAATTTTGAGCAAAATTAGCGGTTTTCGCCAATTTTCTAAACCAATCATTCTCAGATGACTAATACAGAGTCCGCTACCTTGAACCAAAGAGAGTAAGTAATGCCTTTCCAACCGCCATCGAGGAATTAAATGTTCTGTTTCCATCGCTGGATTGTACCAAATTTCCCAACCTCCTCTACTAAGATAAAGTAATAATTCATAGTCTTCTCCTCTCAAAAAAGATGATTCTTTTTGAGGACCAGTTAAAACAAGATTTTTTGGAAGGCAATTGACCCAGGCCTGTTTGCGAATAACAAGAGAAGCACTAGGGGGGAGAATTAACATATCTGGTTGATACAAATGAGGACTATTTCCTCTATCTCGAATTGCTAAAAAGGACTGAATTCGCTTAAAATTTTCTGGTGGAGGCACTTCAAAAGAACCATGAATCTTTCCACCATAAGCGCCTGCTTTGGGATGTTCTTGAGCGAATGTATAAGCAGCACTTACCCAGTTAAGATTAGGCAAGTTATCATCATCAAGAAATCCAATTAGTTCGCCTTTAGCTTCAAGAACTGCTCTTATTCTAGCAAAAGCTGCACCTTGTTCTAATTCAAAATAATATCTTAAAGGGAAAGCATGAACCCAATTAGCTTGATACTCCTTAATAAGTGCGGCTGTATGATCACTGCTATTATTGTCAATAACAATTATTTCCCAGGAAAAATTAAGGGGAATATTTTGTGAGCTTAGTCTTTCTAATAGTTTTGGTAAAAGATGTGCCCCATTATAGGTAGGGATAGCGACTGTAAAATCAATTCTATCCTCGTTGTTAGTTTTCCGAGTCATGTCGTCTCCTCCAAAGAAACCAAGGACTAATTAAACTAGTTCTTAACCATTCTCGCTCACAAGCAAGAACTTCATCTCCATTAAGTTTTTGATTACCATATTTAAGCTGATGCTGTATGAGTTTGCGCAAATCATTGAACCAATATAAGGGTAAAAGTAAAGGTTTTTGCCAGTTGGAAAGGCGCATCATTCGCAGATGATGGCGACTCAATCCAATACAACGCACTACTGAGACTAGGTAATCTTTCTCCAAACGCCAAGCTCGGATGTAATGCTCAACCAACATATCTGGGTTATACCATATTTCCCAACCTGCTTGCTGAATATGTAATACTGCTTCTAAATCCTCACTAGCCAACCCTGCTTCTCTTCCTCGATAATTTAGTACAAGGGTCTTAGGAACTGACTCCAACCAAGCCTTTCTGCGAACAAACAAACCAGCAGTAGGGGGTAATATTTTCTGGGAAGGTTGATAACAAAATGCTTCATCTCCTCGGTCAATAATTGCTAAAAAACAGGCGATTTTTTGGATTTCAAATTGGGGTTCGACCTCAAATAATCCCTTAATTTGACCGCCAAAAGCGCCTGCTTGTGGGTAATGATTAGCAAAAGTAATGGCTTGAATGAGCCAATCAGAAGCAGGTAGATTATCATCATCCAGAAATCCTATCAATTCTCCTCTTGCCTCTTCAACTGCTTTTTGTCTGGCAAAAGCTGCCCCTTGACGAGGTTCAAAATAATACTTTATATTGGCTAATTGGTTAGTTTGATAATGGCGGATAACCGAAGCAGTTTGGTCTGTGCTATTATTATCAACAACTATAATTTCCCAAATAAAGTTATCAATGTTAATTTTTTCAATCTTTAGACACTGGTTGCATATTGACAACCGATCCAAAACTTGTGGTAGCCTGTTTTCTCCGTTATAACAAGGAATAGCTATTGTTAAATGAACCATAAACATAAAATTAGATAATGAAATTTAGTATAGTTATCACGACGTACAATCGGTTGCAATTATTAAAGCGTTCGGTTGAATCTGCTTTGCAACAGACTTTGTCATGTGAAATTATAGTTGTTGATGATGCTTCTTCTGATGGAACACAAGAATATATTAAGAGTTTAAATAAGCTGGTTATTTATCATCGCCATTCCGTTAACCAGGCAGGGTAAGCGCAAGAAATTTTTGCTGATAATATGCTAATGAGTTAATGTAACGGCTAAAACTTCAAGCAGATAATCTGTACTCATAGATGCTCGTTTCATTTTTTGTCGAAGACTAC
>CASBQB010000138.1 GCA_949127655.1 Chroococcales cyanobacterium PMM_0086
CCAATTAAACAGACCATTTCTCCAGCAGGAACGGACATTTCTACATCACGTAGGATATGACTTTCACCGTAATAGACGTGTAAACCAGAAACTTCTAACATCATTTTTATTTTAAGTATCAGCAGTAGACATTTCTTGTCCTAAATAGACTTCAATTACCCTTGGATCATTTTGAACTTCTGTAATATTTCCCTCACATAAAACAGTCCCTTGATGTAATACTGTTACTTGACGAGCTATTTGACGCACAAATTCCATATCATGCTCAATGACAATAATAGAATGACTTTCAGCGAGATTTATCAATAGATTGCCTACTTTCTCTGTTTCTTCATCTGTTAGACCAGCGACAGGTTCATCTACTAAGAGTAAATCAGGAGATTGAGCAACTAACATCCCAATTTCTAAACGTTGTTTTTCACCATGTGATAGTTTATTAGCTAAAACATCCGCCTTTTCTATTAAATCAATAGTTTCTAAAAGACCTCCTAAAGTAGTATTTTCAGAACGAGAAGTCCGACCAAACAAAGTGGCAAAAACATCTTTATTGGGATTAAAAGTTAAAGAGAGGTTTTCACGCGGGGTTAAGTTGAGATAAATACGGGGGGTTTGGAATTTGCGACCAACTCCTAAGCGTGCAACTTGATGTTCTGAGAAGGTGCGTAAATTTTTACCCTTAAAGATGACATTGCCAATAGTTGGTTTTACTTTACCTGTAATAACATCTAAAAAGGTGGTTTTTCCTGCTCCATTGGGACCGATAATAACTCGTAGTTCGCCAGTTTCTAAGCTGAAGTTCAGTTTATTTAGGGCTTTAAAGCCATCAAAACTGACGGTTAGTTCTTGTATTTCTAAAATGTTACTTTTCATAGTTACTCGATTAAGTTGCTACTTTTTTGGCTGGTAAGAGATTAGATAGCTTAGTTGAAAAGAGGGATTTACCTAAGCCCACTAAACCATCTGGTAAGACGGTCACTACTACTAAAAAGATTGCTCCCTGGAAAAATAGCCAAATTTCGGGAAATTGAGCACTTAAAAAGGTTCTAGCAAAGTTAACTAAAAGTGCTCCAATGACTGCCCCGTAAAGAGTTGCTCTCCCTCCTACTGCTACCCAAATGACCATCTCAATCGAAAAGGCAATATCCATCGCTTTGGGTGAAACTAAGCCTGTTTGTATTGTAAACATCGCCCCTCCGATCCCTGCTAAGGCTGCAGATATTGCAAAAACGAGCACTTTAAAGCCTGTGGGGTTATATCCTGAAAACCTAACGCGGCTTTCGTCATCTCTAATTGCCACTAGTAACCTGCCAAAACGTCCACTAGTCAAGTAACGACATAAAGCATATGCAGCAATTAAGAGGATAACAGTTAAGCTATAGAAAATCCATTGAGTCTTAGGCAGGTTCGTATCCACACCTAAAATGGTTTTAAAATCCGTTAGACCATTAGTGCCATTAAAAAGTTTTTGCTGTCCATTAAAGAAGTTAAAAAAGACGATTGTTGCAGCCTGAGTCAAGATGGAGAAGTAAACCCCTTTAATTCTATTTCTAAAGACCAGATAGCCCATTATTGCCCCACAAAGAGCAGGAATAATAATAATAGCCAGTATTGTCAAGGGAAAAGAATAGAAGGGATGCCAAAACCAGGGCAGTTCTGTTACCCCATAGAGAGACATAAATTCTGGTAATTGACTACTTGCTCCTGGTGGTATTTGTAGTTTAAGGTGCATGGCAATAGCATAACCTCCTAAAGCAAAGAAGATCCCATTCCCTAAGCTGAGTAGTCCTGTGTAACCCCATATTAAATCAATACCTATTGCTGCGATGGCTAACCCCAAGAAACGACCCAAGAGGTTAAGCTGATAACCAGAAATTATGATCGGTATTAGGAATATCGAGACCAGCCCTAAAATCCCTACTGCGCCTGCTTCTATGTAAAATGATTTTTTTGCCATAAGTTTAGTCTTCAGGTTGTCTAGTAAGTCTTAAGCATCAACTGTGCGCCCTTTTGGTGGAAACAGTCCAGCCGGTTTTATTTGCAAAAAGAGGATAATTAGAGCAAAGACCATCACTTTAGCCATACTTGTTGTAGCAAAGAAGGTAAAAAAGTCAGCCAAGGGTTGAATTGGGGCAAAGATTAGGGCTAAAGTACCAGAACCAATGAGATATTTAGCAGTACCAATAGCTAAAGCTGCTACTATACTGCCAACTAATTTACCTACGCCCCCTACAACGACCACCATAAAGGCATCTACAATGTAATCCTGTCCTGTGTTAGGGCCAACTGAACCCAACAGACTGATCGCACAACCTGCTATTCCCGCTAAACCTGAACCAATAGCAAAGGTAAAAGCGTCAACTTTACGGGTCGGGATACCTAAACATGAACTCATCTTCCTATTTTGGGTAACCGCTCTAATTCTTAAACCCCAGGTGGAACGTTGCAAGAAGATATAAACAGAAGAGACACAAATAATCGTCAGGACAATAATAAAGATCCTCGCATAAGGCAGTTGAAAGGTTCCTATTGGGAGTCCTCCTCTCAGCCAGTTTGGGGCTGATACATCCACCCCCTGCGCTCCGAACCAAGGTTTTGTTACTGCTAATTTATAGGTCTGTCCTAACCAAAAACTAATTAATATGGATATGCCCAAAGAAAGGGGTAACATGATTACCAAGAACCATTTTTGAATACTATCAAAGTCCTCTCTTTTTTTAACTAGCCAAAGAGCACCAAAAAATAACAGAGAAAATAAAGCAATACCAACTAACATAACAGGACTGACACTGCGTACAAACTGTTGGAGAATTAAACTGACTCCCCAAGTAGCTAAAAGTGTTTCTAGTGGTCTACCGTAAAGATATCTAATTACCCCTTGTTCTAATATTAATCCTGCTATTCCAGCTACAATAAAGGCACAGGGCAGAGCTAAAATAATATAAGACTCGAACCAAAAACCGCCTAGTGATTTACAGACATTCTGCACCACAAAAGTTGTGTAAGCTCCTAGCATCATTAATTCACCATGTGCTAGGTTAATTACCCCCATCAGTCCAAAGACAATGGCCAATCCTAACGCTGCTATCAGCAGAACTGAACCTATACTAATTCCATTAAACAGACCTTCTAAAAGTCCTTGTAGCAATTTATCCTACCTAATGATTTTAAAGTTTCAACCTAAAAACTCTAATATAGGCTGATGCTGGTTAATATTCAGTATCAGAAATAACATTCTTTTAATGTAAGGGGGTAAGACTTGCCTCCAGTGAATATAGCTACCCGACAAACTGTATTGATATATACATTTAATTAATTCAACATCAGATTAATATCAAGTCTTGTTTATTTCGTCAGTGAAAATACTAAAGAATATGACAAAAAGATTAGACCGTCGCAAGTTTTTGATCTATGGTTCTGCAGGACTTGGAACTAGTATACTATTTAACGCTTGCGCTAACAATGCACCTACAACGAGTCAATCACCATCACCTGCTGCAGGCTCACCATCACCTGCTGCAGCAGGTGGAGATACAATAAAAGTTGGTATTCTACACTCTTTAAGTGGCACTATGGCAATTAGTGAGAAGAGTGTAGTAGATGCTGAACAGCTAGCTATTGAAGAGATCAACAAAGCAGGGGGAGTATTAGGGAAACAGATAGAAGCAGTGGTTGAAGATGGTTCTTCTGACTGGCCAACCTTTGCTGAAAAGACCAAAAAATTGATTGATCAAGATAAAGTTGCGACAATTTTTGGCTGTTGGACTTCCGCTAGTCGTAAGGCGGTTCTACCCGTAGTAGAAGAGAAGAAATTCATGTTGTGGTATCCCGTCCAATATGAAGGTCAAGAATGCTCTCAAAACATCTTTTATACAGGTGCAGCACCCAACCAACAAATAGAACCTGCAGTGGAATGGCTCTTAAAAAATAAAGGCAAAGATTTCTATCTGGTTGGTTCTGACTATGTTTTCCCTAGAACAGCCAATACAATCATTAAAGCTCAACTACAGGCTAAAGGTGGTAAAACAGTAGGTGAAGACTACCTGCCTCTAGGTAATACAGAAGTCACCCCTATTATCACTAAAATAAAAGCAGCGCTCCCCAAAGGTGGTGTAATTTTTAACACACTCAATGGAGATAGTAATGTAGCCTTTTTTAAACAGATGCAAGGTGCTGGACTCGGTCCTGATAAATACCCAGTAATGTCTGTTAGTGTCGCCGAAGAAGAAGTAAAAGCGATTGGTCCGAGCTATTTAAAAGGTCATTATGCTTCTTGGAACTATTTCCAAACAGTAGATACTCCTGCTAATAAGAAGTTTGTTGCAGCCTTCAAAGCTAAATATGGCGCTGAGAGAGTCGTCAATGACCCGATGGAAGCTGCCTATATTGCTGTGTATATTTGGAAGCAAGCTGTAGAAAAAGCCAAAACAATTGAATTAGAAGCGGTCAGACAAGCTGCTCTCGGACAGACTTTTGATGCTCCAGAAGGTAAAGTAACTATGGAGAACAGCCATCACTTATCTAAAGTAGTGCGCATTGGTGAAGTACAAGACGATGGGATGTTTAAAATAGTCTATGAGTCAAAAGGAGCCGTTAAACCTTTACCCTGGAACCAGTTTGTAGCTGAAACTAAAGGCTACTCCTGTGACTGGTCTACAGGTGGTAAAGGTGGTAAGTTTAAAGGAGCTTAAATTATTCTAAAATCCATTTAGGAGAAACTAGTAAAAATAATTCTCCCTTGTTTAAAAGAGTTTCTTCTATTGAGGGTAGCTCCACCCCGATGATTCCAGCTTTTTTAAGAATCAATTTATCTTGCGGACTCCCCCAAATTAACTGCTCAGCCCAGTTAGCCAAATTCGGTTGATGTCCTACTAAAGCTATTGTTTGAATGGATGCTGGATAGTGCGATTTTAACCAGTTTTGAAGGCTTCCTTCTGGTGCTAGATGGTGTGATTCTTCTAAGATTGAAGATAGTCCAGCCCTGTGCAAGATCTTGGCTGTTTGTTTAGCTCTAATTAAGGGACTGGTTAAAATCAAATCAAATTTAATCTCAAGTTGAACTAGACGCTGGGCTACTTTTTCAGTTTTAATGCGTCCTTTATCTGTTAACGGACGCATTCTGTCATCTTCATACTCACTTGTGTCTTCTGCAATACCGTGACGAATAAAATATAGTTCCATGTTTTTTAACACAAAAAGACTACATACTATATCATAAAATCATCATAAATAGGAATAACTGCCTCCTCATCATTTAGAATGGCTAACAACTCCAAAAAGACGCTATTAGTCCAACCAAAGCCAATTTCATTAGAAGAATAGCCGAAAAAAATGTCATCTGAGACGTTAGCAGAACAACGAGAGACATCATACTTTTCTACAATTGTGCCGTAACGCTCAAATTCTTGTACTACTAAAGAGATAAAGTTTCTAGCTAAACGATGACCGTCTTCAAGGTGGCCATAGCGGCAAAGTCCTTGTACGGCAAACAGTACTAATGGTGCCCAGCCAAAAGGAGCATCCCATTGATTACCACTAATATTGGTGCTTGTCATCAGCCCACCAGGAGCCTCAAATTTGTGTAGGTTTTCAGCTACTCTTTGAGCTTGTTCTGGTGAAGCAATACCTGCCCACAAAGGATAGAAGGTTGTCGCAAATTGATACTTACTGCGACTCTCTGTCAAAAAGTTGTAATCAAAATATAGTCCACCTTCTTCATCCCAAAGCAGCTGATCGATGCGCTGCCGCCTTGCTATAGCCCGTTCCTGCCACTGCACGGCTATTTCTCCATAACCGATAAGATCATAGATTTGAGCCGTATCTTGCTCCATTTTGTACAATAATACGTTGAGACAAACGGGTACATAGTGAATAATATCCACACTAAAAGGACCGAAGCGATGACTAATATCAAACCCTGACTCTCGCATGGCCCGATCGCCTTTATAAAACAAATCAGTCAGAGAGTTGTGCTTGGGATCGTAATAGAGACCAAGATCGTATTCATCAACCTCAAATTGTTGATAATAGTCACAAACCCGATCATAATGGTTTTTTCCCTGCTCATCTCTCTCAGAGAAAAGCACTTCAGGTGCAGGACCTTCCCCTAAAGCATAGTAGCGAGACAGACCTGTGGCAATATTGAAATGAGGCGGAATCATCCAATAATAGTAATAATGCTCTAGACAAGGTAATAAGGATTTTAACCAGTCAAGATCCTGAGTCTGCTTAAAAACTGCCAGAATCATTGGGGTGAGAACTGGTGGCTGAGAGCGTCTTAACATATAGCTTCGGTTGGCATTTAAAATAGTGCCATAATATTGAATTTCATAGAGTAATTGTTCAACCATTTGTATAGCGAGTTGTACTTGTCCATCGCGTAACAAACCTAGCACAATAAAATAACTGTCCCAACCGTACATTTCGTTAAAACGTCCACCTGGAACGACATAAGAATGAGGTAGGTAAAGTAAGCCATGTTCTTCTATATGCTCAACTTCTACTGGCAAAACTCGCAGGTCAATTTGTGCCCATTCCTCGACTGAAAGAATTTTTTGCAAATGCTGCTCAATCTTTAATTGATCTTCTTGGGCAGAGATGTAGAGTATCCAGGGATTACCCGGTGTATGCTCAACTTTGGGGTCTTGAACTGCTTGAACTAAATGTTTTTGAGAGCGATAGAGGGTTTTCCAGGTACGTTTGATATAGGCTTTAACTGCTTGAATCTGTTCTGTTGAGGGAAAAACAAGATTATTCATGAATACCTGCTAGTAAAGCGACAGGAAAGTATTTTAAAATCTCTCCAATATTTAAGAATCCATTGGCTGGTAGCTTTTGATGCGTGATTGCATCTTCCCAGATTAAATCATCATTCTGGGGCAACTTCAGAGTAGTTTCCTGCCATACATCTTGACCGAGTGGCAATTGTCCAGGTTCAATCAATCCGCTCAGAAATCTAGGAACAATAGTAATTAGGGTCTTCTTGCCATCACTCCTAGCAAAAGCAATCAGATGTTCTTTTAACTCGCCTATTACTTCTAAAGGAAGATAACTTCCTGTTTGAAAAATTAATTTATATTCTGCCCTGGCCTTGAGAGCCTGCATAATTAAAAAGAGCTTAATTCTGCCATCTTCCTTCTGCTTTAACAACTTGGTTATCAGTTTCAAAATATCAGTTTGAGCTTCTTTCTCAATAGCTTTAAGATAGGTTTGGCGGTGGATAAAATCAACAGGACGACGATTATCAGGATCAACAAGATTGAGATCCCATAACTCGGTACCTTGATAAAAGTCGGGAATTCCTGGGGCAGTAATTTTGATCAAGGTTTGGGCGAGCGAGTTAAAAATTCCATAGTGAGAAACTTTTTGTTGAAAGGGTAAAAAGGCTTTGAGAAAAGCATTATCTTTCCCAGGCTTCAGTACTGCTTTGACAAAGTTAATACAAGCATCCTCATACAGACGATTAGGACGTAACCAAGTAGTATAGACTTTAGCTTCTCTGATTGCTTTAATCATGTAGTTTTCCATCCGCTCTTGGAACCCCTCGACTTCTTCTAGATTAAAGGGAAAAGCACCGATTAAGGTCTGATAAAAGAGGTATTCATCGTTAGATTGTGGCAGTGCAATATCTTTTAAGATGGTCTTAAAAGGTTGATTCAGTTTTTGCCATTGCTGGAGATGAGCTTGCCATTCCTTGGGAATTTCTGAAAGTACGTTCAGTCTCGCCCGCATATCTTCACCGCGTTTTGTATCATGGGTTGAAGAGGCATTCATACTGTAGGGCCAGTTGGCTTGACGGTTTTGATTAAACTCATGAAATTGAGGCAGGCTGATCCCAAAGCGATCAGGACTACCCCCCACTTCATTTAATGAGACTAGACGGTTATACACATAAAGGGCAGTGTCTTCTATCCCTTTGGCCATTAAAGGTCCCGTGTACTGCTGTACTCTCATCACAAAAGCGAGCCTCTGATCCTTTTCCGTTTGGTCTAGGGACTCTTCATACTTCAATAACAGCAGATTTTCAATAAAGTTTAACTCATGGAGTAGTAAAGGAGCTTGCTCTCTAGCTGCTTGGATAGCCTCTTCAATATAGGGGCGATCCTGCTCTGATAAGCCGCTAGGGCTAACATAGCTGCGGTAAATAGGGAATTGAATGAGAACCTCGGCTAGAGCACGTTTTAATCCATTTACTGTGAAGTCATTACTATAACGATAACTAGAGCGATAAAGATTGGCAATTTTTTTGAGAAAGATTGCTAAATTATCCAGATCACCAGCCAAATTTTTATCTAAGATCCAGGTTTTCTTTTCAAGACCTATCTGTTCAAAAGGTACTTTAAGTCCTGTGAATTTTTGATATATTTTATTAAAAGGAGTTTGATTTTTAATCTGAGCAAAAATGCCATTCATAAAGTTAAGAAAATCATAGCCAGATGTTCCTTGAATTGGCCAGTACTTAGGTAATTCCTCACCTACAGCTAAGATTTTTTCTACTACTATAAAGGTGTCATTTACTTTCTCGCGTAAGCGATCTAGATATTGCTGCGGATCATATAGCCCGTCTACATGATCCACTCTAAGACCTGTAAATATATCTGATTTAACTAATTTAACTATCAAATTGTGCATATGAGAAAAGACTTTGGCTTCTTCAACTCGCACCGAAATCAGTTCATTAACGGTGAAGAAGCGTCGATAGTTCATTTCTTCTGCCCCAACTTTCCAATAAGCAAGGCGAAAGAATTGTTCAGACAGGAGGTTATCTAGGGGAGTAAAACTCTCTGCTTTTCCTTTTTCACCATTAAAAAACGCAATACTCTCATCAATATACTTTTTGACTTCAGCATTGTTCTCATATAGTTCCCAAAGTAAACTTTTAATAAATTCACGTTGATCTTGATGTTCTTTCCCTACTAAATCTGAGTTGCTGCTTTTGAGTATATAAAGAATACCCAGTATCTTGATAAAGTCAGGGTTCTTTCTTCCCAGAACCTTTCTTAACTGACCGAGGTTATGGGTTAAAAATGTGGCATATGACTCTAACTTGAGGGGGATCTTCAAATCATGGTAATTGATGCTTAAACTAGTTGAATCATAATTTAATTGTATTTCACCGTTTTCTAAACAAGAACCGTAAAAATCACCCAGTAAGGGAGCTAGGATTGGATCATCACTGTTTCCGAGAGGGGAATTCCAGAGAATATCAAAGTATTTAAGATACTCAGAATTAGGACCATTTTCCAGGACATCCATCAGGTAATAATTTTGACTAGAATAGGCCATATGATTAGGGACGATATCCTGTAACCATCCCATAGAGTGCTGCTGAACTTCCTGAACTAATCCATCAAAAGAAGCTTGGTTCCCTAACTCTGGATTTAATTGGTTAGGATCAACTACATCATAGCCATGTGAACTGTTTGGTTTAGCCTTGAAGATAGGTGAAACGTAGAGATCTGAAATACCTAAACTGTTTAAGTAATGTATAGTACTCTTGGCTTGGTCAAACCCAAAGCCTGCGTTTAACTGAAGACGATAAGTTGCTATCGGAATTCGCATAAACTCTTACTCCTGCTGATAAAGTGCAAAACTCTGTGGACTCATGGTAAGTTGAGCTTCTCCAGTCAGTTTTTCTGGTAATATTGAGCCTTGACCTAGCCATTTTTCCTCTGCTGAGTCAATCAGTTTCCGCCACAGACCAGAGGGTAATTGGGGTGCAAAAACACTCTGCTGCTCACTAAAATTTAACAAGCAAACAACTTGATCAAACTCATTTCCACGCAACCACCAAACAAGTTTCTTGCTTTCATCGCTATATACTTTTAATTGCTTTCTGGTTGGATGAACCGCCTTAATTCCTAAAGGAGAGATTATTAGACTATCACTCTCCACAGGACTAACTGAAGGTAGTTTTTGGCGCATCTGCATTAGGGTTTGGTAGAAAGTCCACAGAACCTGATGTTTACCCTCTAAACGCTTGGACCACTGCAATTTACACATTGTGAATGTCTCTACTGCTTCTGGATCAAGAACTTCCTGTTTTACCTGAAAATCAGCAAACTGTTTTCTCCGTCCTTGTCTAACTGCTTCAATCAAATCACGATCAGAATGACTGACAAAATAGGTAAAAGGAACTTCTTCTCCGTATTCTTCCCCCATAAATAAAAGCGGAATAGAGGGAGAAAGAAGAATCGCTCCTGCTGCAAGCTTTAAACACTCAAAAGAAGCCCGCTTAGATAATCTCTCTCCTGGTAAAGCATTAGCAACCTGATCATGATTTTGGATAAAGACAATAAACTGATTCGTTGAGCAATCTTTAGCTGGACTACCATGAAAACGCCCACGGTTGGGGGCATACTGCCAGTCATAAACAAAACTATCGCTATAAGCTTTAGCTAATTGTTCACAGGTTCCAAAATCTCGGTAATATCCTTGCTTTTCCTGGGTCAACAGGGTATATAAGGCATGATGCAGGTCATCCCCCCATTGAGCATCTAAACCATAGCCTCCTAGCTCAACTGGGCGCATAATCTGGGCATTATTTAAGTCGCTTTCAGCCATTAAATATCGCTGATAACTTCCGGCAAAAGCTCTCTCCACATTTTCAGCCAGTTCTTGAAGAAAATGTTTAGCACTGCTATCGTAAATACTCTGAACGGCATCTAAACGCAGGGCATCAATGTGATAAGTTTCTAGCCAAAAGAGGGCATTTTGAATGAAAAAATTGCGGACACAGTGGCTGTAGGAACCATCAAAATTGATAGCATCACCCCACTCACCGTGATACTTATCTGTAAAGTAAGGTCCAAAATGATTGACATAATTGCCTTCTGGACCGAAGTGATTATATACTACATCTAGAATGACGGAAATTCCGTTTAAGTGACAGGCATCGACAAAGTTTTTTAATTGTTCGGGACCACCATAAGAATTCTGAACGGCAAATAGATCAACCCCGTCATAACCCCAGTTTCGATAACGTAAGTTTTTATCAGCATAATCATCCCCAGAAAATTGAGCTATAGGCATTAATTCAATAGCGTTTACTCCCAATGCTTTCAAATCACTTAATCTGGGAATAATTGCTTCTAGAGTGCCTTCAGGTGTAAAGGTGCCAATATGTAACTCATAGATAATCATGCTTTCGAGACTTTGACCAGACCAAGCGTGATCACTCCAGTTAAAGCTGTGTTGATCGATTACTTGAGATGGTCCATGTACTCCTTCAGGTTGGAATTGAGAAGCAGGATCAGGACGGTAGTCACTTCCATCAAGTTGATAATAATAAAGGGTATCTGGTTCAAGGTCAGTTAAGGTAGCATTCCAGTAGCCATCAGCCTTTTGTTCCATCGGAATCCCCCGTTTTTGAGGGGCAATCAAGCTTAAGGAAACCGCTTCCGAATTGGGTGCCCAGACCGTGAATTGGCAGTGGCCATTGTCAGAATAATGAGCGCCTATCTTCATAATTATTAATGTAATATTTTTTATATTAATAATTTAGTTGACTAAAAGCATCTACTGAAAGTAGTAGAGTCTAATAAGCCTTTCACAAGCTTTCCTGTCTGTTGCACAAATCATTTAAGAATACTCACACTATTTATTTTTCTAGGAAAAGTTAAGCTCACGTATAGTGGTGAATGGTCACCTGCAAGTTATCTAGCGTCCCTTTGGTTTTACTTCAATGATTTTTTACCTCGTGGTGGTTTTGGGCAATTAGATTCACTAACAATTCATCTTTGGTCTTTGTCCTTGGAAGAACAGTTCTATTTTGTCTGGCCGTTCTTGGCAGTTTTGATTATTCCAATGAGAAAGTCATTTTTACCGCTTTTAGTACTACTAGGTATCCTTTTAGTCTGCCGACCAATTATGAGTAATTTTGCTATTTCATCTCTTCCGCAAGGGCGTGGAATAGGTATGTTGATTGGTTGTCTAGTAGCTCTTTGGATTGCTAACTTTCAACGAGATAGAGGTTATTTTCCTTCTTGGCTAATTTCACCACGAACTAGATCGGGGTTATTAATCTTCATTGCGGCTCTGATTATTTTGCTCTCTAGTGCCCAAAAATTAGAGTTGATTGATGAAGAAGGACTCAAGCGATGGTTCATTCCTATCTTTGATGTAGGATTTGCTCTTATGATCGTAGGTATCTCCTACGGTTGGGAAGATTGGTTTACAAAAGCTCTTACCTGGTCGCCTATTGCCTATATTGGCAAGATATCGTACGGTATTTATCTGTATCATATGTTTGCCCAATACTTGACCTGGCATGTTTTACTAGAGCAAATTGAAACCTGGCCAAATTACATAAAATATAGTCTGAGGTTGTTAGTCTACGGGGGTCTTTCTGTCGGAATTGCTGCACTTAGCTATCATTTCTATGAAAAGAAATTTCTCAAGTTAAAAGAAACGTTGCGAGTCTAATAATGGGTAAATTAACATGAGTGCCTTGACCATTTCTAAGGGTGCTTTACAATAGACATAAGATTAAATAATCAGATAAAGTCAAAAAAGGTATCTTTAAGAAACAATGCAAAAACCTTGGCTCAAAACGATCTTAGCAACTATAGTCTTTTGTTGTCTGATGATGGGAGTATGGACAATAGCCCCAAAAACCGCTCTAGCCGTTAATAATCCAGAACTACTACCTTTAAAAGAAACACCTATTGTCGATCTAGCTGATTTTTTACCCGATACACAAGAAGAAGCTTTAATTAAAGAGATTAAAGATTTTGAAGCTGAAACAGGCTGGAAACTGAGAATACTTACCCAGTATGATCGCAGTCCTGGAAGAGCAGTAATCAATTTTTGGGGACTCGATGACCAAAGTATTCTGCTGGTTGCTGATGCTAGAGGAGGTAATCTCCTAGCTTTTAGTATTGGTGATGATGTCTATGAGTTAATGCCTAGAACTTTCTGGATTGAATTACAATCTCGTTTCGGCAATATTTACTATGTCAGGGATAATGGAGAAAATGCAGCAATCGTGCAATCTTTAGAGACAGTCAAAGGTTGTTTAGTCGCTCCAGGTGGCTGTAATGTTGTGCCAGGACTGCCTCGTGAACAGTGGATCTTAACTTTAGTTTCTTCGATCGTCGGGGGGCTTATTTGCGGTTTTGCCGGAATTTCTCGGAAAGAAGGAGGCGGTTTTGCTTGGCAATGGGTGCTGATCATCTCTCCTCTCTGGGGTATTCTTTTTCTCTCTTTTGGTATTGGCCCTGTAGTTACTCGAACAAGTGAATGGTTGCCACTTTTTCGCAATATAATGGGCTTTGTTTTAGGTGCTTTAGTGGCATATTTATCTCCTTTAGTAGCTCAAATAAATATATCTAAAACCTAATCAATCATGGAATGGCATATGACACACGTACTAGCTTTAGCAACTATTGATCAACAAGTTTCTTCTTACTCTCTGACCCCTGCAGAATATGAAATTGTGCGTTGTGCAATTTATGAAACAGGAGATTTTGATTATCTCTCTCTGCTTTATTTTTCAGATAAGGTTCTCCAGAAGGCTTCTGTTGCTATTGCCACCCGAACAACAATTATTGTAGATGTCTCGATGGTTCAAGTAGGAATCACCCCCAATATACGTCATACTTTTGCTAATCCAGTCTATTGTAGTAATGAAGCAATTTCCCGACCCCAAATTGACAAAACTCAAGCTGATTGGGGTATGCAGACCTTAGCAGAACGTTATCCAGAAGCTATTTTTATCATAGGTCAGTCTCAAACAGCATTTCTGAGTCTAAGTGAATTAATTGATGAGGGTAAAGTGAAACCCGCTTTAATTGTGGCTACTCCTGCTAGTTTTATTGAGGGCGATCTCCCAAAAACTCGCTTTCAACACGCAGAAATTCCTCATATCTGTGTTCGGGGGAGTAAAGGAGGATCTACAGTCGCTGTGGCTATCTTCAATTCTTTGCTCAGTATGACTTGGCTGGCTTATGCTTTATAAGGAGTAAATTAATGGGCATCTCTATTGCTGTTATTGATTATGGTATGGGAAACCTCCATTCTGCCTGTAAAGGATTAGAGTTCAACGGTGCTTCACCTTTTGTCAGTGATCAAGCAGAAGAGATTTATCGGGCTGATGCTGTAGTTTTACCAGGAGTGGGCGCTTTTGATCCATCCATGCGACAATTAAAATCACGCGGTCTTGTTGAACCCATAGAACGGGTTATCTCTATGGGAAAACCTTTTTTAGGTATCTGTGTAGGCCTTCAACTCTTATTTGAGTCTTCCGAAGAGGGAAATGAGCCTGGTTTAGGTCTTTTTAAGGGTAAGGTATGTCGCTTTCAATCTCAACCTGGGCTGACTATTCCTCATATGGGCTGGAATAGTCTAGAGCTAACTCAGTCTGAGCATCCTCTTTGGTACAATATTAAGGCTCCTGCTCAAGTCTATTTCGTACATTCTTACTATGTTAAGCCGAGTGACTCTAATGTTACTTCAGCTAAGGTAACGCATGGAACTCAACAAGTAACCGCCGCAGTTGCCAAAGACAATCTTATGGGGGTACAATTTCATCCTGAAAAGTCCTCTACAACGGGACTGAAAATCCTATCTAATTTTATTAAATTAGCCCAGCAGTAGTGAAACTATCTAAATATCAATCAATTAAAACTCTCTCTGGTCAAACAACCCGTCCTACCTCCGCTAAGGTGCGTCAGGCACTATTCAATATTTGGCAAGGACAAATAAACCAGACTTCTTGGCTTGATCTCTGTGCAGGGACTGGTGCAGTTGGGGCTTTAGCTTTGGCAGAGGGCGCTCGGAGTGTTGTGGGAATAGAAATTAATCGTCATGCTTGTCAAATAATTGAGGAAAATTGGCAAAAAGTCACAACCGAAGAGCAAAAATTTCAAATTATTCAAGGAGATGTCCTGACTAGACTCAAAACATTAACTGAGCAACAATTTGATTTTATCTACTTTGATCCAC
Organism: Chroococcales cyanobacterium PMM_0086; assembly: GCA_949127655.1. Taxonomy (GTDB): domain Bacteria; phylum Cyanobacteriota; class Cyanobacteriia; order Cyanobacteriales; family Microcystaceae; genus CAISPN01. Next base: position 14,941 of record CASBQB010000138.1, read on the forward strand.
CCTATCAGAGTAACCTCTATGAGTCAGTTTTAGGTCTTATTGCCGTCCAAAGATTACTTTCCCCTACAGGGGAGTTAGCTGTCGAACATAACCCCAAATTCTGGCAGCCATCTCAAGTGATCAGTGAACTAGAAATAAGCCGCATTAAGCGTTACGGGGATACTTTTTTGAGCTTTTTTAGAGTTCCTGCTGCTCGGTTAGAGAATGTTTCAGGATAAGCTGTAGATATCGACTTTCGATTAAAAAACTCCCTCTGGGAAACCGAACAACCCAATAGTCACCCGGACGGCGATCAGTAACTACTCCTTGTTCCCCAATTGCTAAAACATCAGGTGGACGTAACATAGGCATAGGATCTGCAGTTTTTAAGTAGGCAGGTTGAGTGATCAGTGTAACGATATCTCCTACGGATATTTGTTGTTGATTCATTTTATATCGCAGAGACTATGTATTATTTTATAGAATCACTGTGAACAATTAACTAAGAGCTTCTGTCTACATTAACACAAGAAAAATTTTTATATGAATATCTTTAAAGGTTATCAATGTATTGCGCTTGTTACGATCATTTTTTCGGGTCTGTTCTCGATTGGCGCAAGTTTGTCTATAGTTAGTGAGAGTTCTCCAGCTTCTGCTTATGATCAGTATAAAAAGGAATGTCTTAAACAAGTCAATAAAAAAGGGCTTTCGGTCTCTGATGGTCAAAAACTCTGTAACTGTGCTATTGCCAAGTTCCGTACAACCTATAACATTAATCAGTTTAAAACCCTTTTAGAAAGATCTAAAAGTGATAAAAAAGTTCAAGCAAGCCTTAATTCAGTAGGGGAAGCTTGTTTTGATGAGATTCTTTTTGAAAGTTAAGCGTTATTTAACCTGACTTGAGTGCCGATAAATGCTGTTGTTCTTTTGTACCATTAAGATTTTTCTCAATAGGCGCTTCTAGTAGTGTATCTATATTAAACCTGTAACCAACATTGCGAATGGTTTGAATTAGATTAGGTTGTCTGGGATCAGTTTCTATTTTTTTGCGCAAGCTTAGAACGTGTGTATCTACTGTACGAGGATTATCTATTGTTTCAGGCCAAGCACGACGTAATAGTTCACTACGAGTCAGAGAAGATCCCTCAGCTTGAGCTAAAACATAAAGTAAACTAAATTCTTGAGGGGTTAGATCAATGTAATCTCCCTGATAGAGGACACGACGTTGTACAAGATCAATTTTCAAGTCGCCATATTCTAGAGAGAGAGGTACCGAGGCAATACGACCTCTACGCAAGAGAGATTCCACTCTGGCTAAAAGTTCCTGCATACCAAAAGGTTTAGTTAGATAGTCGTCAGCGCCTATTTTGAGACCTTTGACAATATCCTTTTCAGTATTGCGGGCTGATAAGATCAGCATTGTGGACTGACGTTGTTTATAGAGCCAATTACATAACTCTAATCCATCTCCATCGGGCAGATCTGAATCAATGATCGCTAAGGTTGGCAATTGACGGTCAAAAGAGTCTCTAGCCTGTTGTAAGTTAGCACAAAGTTGAACTAGATAACCTCCTTCGCGTAAATGCCAGCCTAGTAGTGATCGTAAATTAGGATTACCTTCAACAATAGCAACATATATAGAACCCACCTAAAGCATTATTCCTTTTACATATGTATAAAGATTAGGCTAACAAAATCTATGTCAAGATACTGTAACATTCGTTACCAAGAAAAAGGAGACAAAAATGTTTGGGATGAGATATCATCATTGTTGATACAATTGGCGAGATAAGCTGTTGTGCATCTAAATTTAATAAACAGCATTACCTTTATTTTTTATTTTACGTCCCCACTTGATAATAAGTTCTCCATCATTTAATAATTTATTTAATAATTCTTCTAATTCTTCAACCGATTTAAAAAGTTTGTTTGCCATGTATTCTTTAGTAGAAGGACAGACTAATTCAATAACGTTATAATCAGGACTGTAAGTCGGTAAAAAC
>CASBQB010000139.1 GCA_949127655.1 Chroococcales cyanobacterium PMM_0086
GTGATGATTTTCAATTGGGTAATCTCTCTCACCGCTTAGGATATCAAGTCGTTTTATCTCCTTACATTGTTGAACATATTCTAGCTAAAGTGAAACTTATAGACCTGTTTGATCGTCAAATTCGCTGGGCTAGAGTAGTCAAAGTTGAGAGATTCTGGGGCTATTTAGGGCTAATTTTTACACAAGGAACAGTGACTAGTCTTGTCTTTCTCTTTCTAACACATTTTTCAATTTATGGTCAATTGGTTGTTTTAATAACTTGGTCAATAAGATTATTAATGGCTTATATTATAGGAGAAATACTGTTTAAAGATAGTCTAACCAAAAAACATTTAATCTGGATTTTCTTAAGGGATATTTTTGATTTTATTGTCTGGACTATTGGATTTTTTGGCAATAGTATTCAGTGGAGAGGTCAAAGGTTTAAATTGATAGGTAATGGTAGATTAGTTATAGTTAATTAAAGGAGAAAATGCTATGAAAACTAAACAGAAAAAACGGTCATTTTGGAATTTAGCCTGGGAAGGAATCACAGAAGGTGGACCTTCTATGTGTCAGTTTGCTATTACTAGCATATGTAATGCGCGGTGTGGTTTCTGTAACTTTGCTGTAGATAAAATGCAGCCAGAAATGAAACACTCAGTATCTTTAGAAGATGCTCGAAAAGCAGCCGAAAATCTCTACAAAAATGGAGTATATTTTCTGATTTATGTAGGAGGGGAACCCATGTTACACCCTCAATTAAATGAAATGATCGCTCATGCTTCTAGTATAGGAATGGCACCGATGGTAGTAACTAATGGGTCATTATTAACAAAAGATCGTATTACAGCCTTAGCCGAAGCTGGAGTAGTCAGTATGATTATTTCTATTGATGCTACAGAAATTGAAAAACATGAACAAAATAGAGGACTTAAGGGGGTCTGTGAAAGGATTAAGGAGGCTAATGCACAATTTAAAAGCTACAATATAGGTACTACAGCTTCTGTAACTATGAGTCGTTTAATTGATGACTATAGTAAGTTACCAGCTTTTTTGACCTCTTTGGGCTTTGATAGTGTGACCTTTTCTTATCCCTTAACAACTTTAGCTTCTAACTATCTAGGCTATGCTGACTCCAATTTAGTAGATTACACTGTAGAAGAGTTACAAGAAAGATTTGAGGCAATTAAAGCTCTTAAAAAAGAGTTTCATGTAGTTAACCCTACAGCGTCTATAGAAGATATGCAGCGCCACTTAAAAGGAGAACCTGAACGTTTTGGCTGTCTAGGTGGTTGGAAGTTTTTCTACTTAGATTGGTATTTGAACCTCTATCGCTGTCATAATTGGGCAGAGCCACTGTGTCATGTGATGGACTTTGATGGCTCACAAAGAGTGCTAGATGGCTGTACAGCCTGTATGATGGACTGTTACCGTGATTCTAGTGTGATGCAGCATATCGCAGTTTCTTTGAGTCATGGGGTCAATTCTGCAGCTAAAGGAGATCTAGGGAAAGCTTTGCAAGCTTGGTTTGACCCACGGAACCTCATCTCTTTAAAAGCTGTGGTGGAGGAGGCTAAATGGTTACCTCGACTTTAAGAAACTCTCTTAGACTCAACAAACTCAGAGTAACACCCAAACTCAAAGGAAAGAGAGAAATTCCCTCTAACTTGGACTGTACCCAACCTTCACCCCAGTACCATTCATGGTAACCATCAATAGCTCCAGCTAAAAGAAGGCGTAAACAGTTCTCATTAACTAGATCTACTTGATGAAAAACAGACAGCAGCCCGACTCCAGTAGTAAAAGAGACTCCAGGAACCAGACGAGTTGGTATTCCAGAGGCAAAGTACTGTATAGGGAGCCATTTTTTAAGAAGTTCCCTGTTAGTGAGAGCCTCGAAAAGAACTGACTCAGTAGCTTCTAATTCTATGCGGAGGTGGCTTTGTTGAAATTTTCCGAACATTTGGGGACTCTCCAGACTGAGCAGATTTTGCTCTATTAATTTATATTAAACTGCCTTTATGTCCGACCAATTATACTTTTAGATGTTAATTTATTTATGAACATCTACTTAGTTCTTCTAGATAGGACTTAGACTGAACAATAATATACCCAAGATGATTAAAACACTACCCCAAACCCAAGAATCAAAACGATGATAACTATTGATAATCGTACCGTTTTGGTTTTCTAATTGAATTAAATCCATCCAAGATACAAGTCCTCTGCGAAACCAGCCAACTGTTTTAACAGGACTGCCTATTAAACTTTTAACTCGCTTCATCCCAAAGAGAAAATTACCAAGCTGTCCCCAACGTGAAGCATAATGCAAGAATAATAAGTCTTTTGAATAATTGGTAATTCTTGTGTTCCTGACTTCATATTAATTTTAAAAATATCCCCACCTTACTGTGGGTTTTTCAAAGGGGAAAAGGGCAAAAGCGCACAAGGGTTACTGAGTCCCTGCTGCAACCACAACTACACGAAAACCGTCCTCGGGGAAGCGCCAGGCGGGGTCAGTATCGAAGCGGTACGAGCAACTGCAGAACTGAGAACTATAGTTCCAACAACCACCCCGCAGAGTACGATATTTTGATAGATAACGATTATCATTATCTATCCAGGCTCTGCCATCTGTAGGAGCACCATTATAGTCACTATGCCAATCATCTTCACACCATTCCCAAACATTACCTAACATATCGTATAGTTCCCATTGGTTGGGCTTCTTCTGCCCTACTGGATGTGTTTGACTGCTAGAGTTATTATCATACCAAGCATAGTCTCCTAGCTGATTTTCATTGTCTCCATGATAATAAAGGGTTTGAGTTCCTGCTCTTGCTGCATATTCCCATTGAGCTTCGCTTGGTAATCTATAGGTTTTTCCGGTCATCTGAGATAGTTTCATACAAAATTCTTGAGCATCATTCCAGCTTACTTGTTCTACTGGATACTTACCTCCTTTAGAAAAATGTGAGGGGTTATTGCCCATGACTGCTTGGTATTGTTCTTGGGTGATGGGATATTTTCCAATATGAAAGGCTGCTATTGTTACTAGATGTTGCGGTTGTGCATTATCTTCATCTGTTGAACCCATCAAGAAGCTTCCTGATGGTATGGCTACCAATTCAAGTGTAATACCATTGAAGCCAATTGTAATTTTAATGGTAGAGTCTGATGACATAATGCAGTAATTAAGGCTTAATCTAAGTTATTTAGTATGATATAGCAATCCTATTCCAGTTCACTACATTGACACTCTCACCGCTATAGCTTGCTTCTCCCGTAGGGAGTGCCTTTGGCTATGACGGGAGTCTTACGACACGTTAAGATAAGTAAACACAAGTAAAACGGTTATCTAAATGGCAGATCAACTGATTCGAGCAACAGCAGCAGAAGATGGTATTAGGGCTGTAGGCGTGATTACAACCCGTTTGACTGAAGAAGCGAGGCAAAAACATGGACTATCCTATGTAGCAACAGCAGCTTTAGGAAGGTCCATGTCATCAGGACTACTTCTAGCTTCTGGTCTCAAGAAAGAAGGCTCAAGAGTCAATATACGCATCAAAGGAAATGGACCACTTGGCGGGTTACTAGTAGATGCAGGTTTAGATGGTACCGTTAGAGGTTATGTACAAAATCCAGATGTTGAACTTCCCCCCAATGCTCAAGGAAAATTAGACGTTGGTACTGCAGTAGGTGATCAAGGTTATCTCTATGTTGTTAAAGATATGGGCTATGGCTACCCTTATTCCAGTACTGTTGAGCTAGTTTCAGGCGAAGTAGGAGAAGATGTCGCCCATTATCTAGTCAACTCTGAACAGACTCCTTCAGCCTTATTAGTTGGGGTATTTGTGGGCGCTCAAGGGGTGAGTGCTTCAGGTGGTATCCTCTTACAAGTGATGCCTAAAGCTTCTAGAGATGAAGCACTAGTGACCCTTTTAGAGTCGCGTGTAACTCAATTAGCCAGTTTTACAAATCTCTTAAGAGAAGGCAAAACTTTACCAGAAATGCTGCAGTCTATTTTAGGGGATTTAGGGCTAGTTATTTTTCCCGAAGTTCAGTTAGTTCGTTTTAATTGTGGCTGTTCTTTTGAGAGAGTTTTAGGCGCGCTGAAAATGTTGGGATTGGCGGAACTACAGGATATGATTAAACAAGATAAAGGAGCAGAAGCAACCTGTCAATTCTGTTCACAAGTCTATCGGGCAAATGAAGATCATCTAGAAAAATTAATCCTAGATCTAAAAACAGAATCAAGAGAAAAAAGCCCTATGCTATGATTAGGCTCGATCGATTTTTCTCAAGGAGCAATTCCTCATTGCCTATAGGTCAGTTATGACGACTAAACCAAAAGATGTGACCTCAGATAAGCAGGTCTCACCTAAAACCACTCCCTTGAAAGAATGGCTAAACAAGACATTTCCCTATTTAGCTCAACTCCCTTGGCAAATTTGGGCGGTCATTTTGATTGTTTTCTCAGGCGGGCTAAGTTTTACGGCTATATCAGCCCTCTTACTGTTGCCGAAAACACCTAATTGCCCAAGAATTTTTTGGCCCATTGCCTCAGCTTCTATGCGGCTATATTGTGCTCAACTAGATGCAGAACAAGGAACTGTAGAAAGTCTTTTACGTGCTATTGAACTAGTGGAAGCTTTACCGTTTGATCATCCTTTAAGAAAAGAAATTAATCGCAACGTTGAAGAATGGTCAGCCGATATTCTTACTTTAGCCGAGAAAGATGTTCAAGCAGGTAAAATTGAGCAAGCCATTGCAGTAGCCCGTAAAATACCTCTTCATTCTGTAGCCTACCAAGATGTAGAGGTTAAAATTCAACGTTGGACATTAATTTGGCAACAAGGTAATGAAACTTTAGCAGAAATAGAAAAGCAACTGCGCGAATCTAATTGGAATCAAGCTTTTAGATTAGCTATTGAAATACTGAATATCCGAAATCAATATTGGTCAACTATTGAGTATGGCAAAGTTATCCAAAAAATTCAATTAGCTCGTGAACAGAGTAATCAACTTGATGGCGCATTCGCTGTAGGCAGAGAGGGGGGTCTAGAAAATTGGTTCAAAAGTATTGATAAAGCTGCACAGATTCCCCAAAATAGTTATGCTTATAAAGAAGCTCAAAGTCTAATACAAAAAAATAAAGACCGTATTGCTGGCTTGGTAGAATTAGTAATTGAACGCCAAGACTGGGTAAAACTCAAAAAGATTATTGAATTAACGACTTCTCGCGCTTCCCTTCAAGAAGATGTCTCTAACTGGCAAATCTTTCTTAATGCTTCTAATGATATAGGCGTACAGACACCGGAAAGCTTTCAGAATGCTATTGTTACCTTAACTCAAATTGAAGCGAAATATCCTCTCTATAAACAGGCACAAGCTCTTATTGAACGCTGGAAGTTAGAAAGCAGCGATTTAGTCTATCTCAATAAAGCCCAGGAATTAGCCAAGGTAGCGACTATTAATGACTATCATAATGCCATAGCTCAAGTTGAACAAATTCCTTCAGGTAATCCTCGTTATTCGCAAGCTCGGAGTTTGATGGCCAAATGGCAAGCTTCTATTCAAATTATTGAAGACCAACCGATCATAGACCGGGCTGTGACAATCGCTCAAGGCGAAGATATGTTATCTTTTCAAGAGGCTATCGCGCAAGCTAGAGCCATTAGTTCCGAGCGAGCACTCTACAATGATGCACAAAGTAAAATTGCTAAATGGCAACTAGAAATTGAAAAAATTGAGGATCAGCCGTTACTCGATCACGCCATATCTTTAGCTAATTCTAAGGAATATACTTCAGCTATAGAAACAGCAGACAAAGTCCGTTCTGGACGTGCCTTGTATAAAGAGACCAGGCGTAAAGTGCGGCGCTGGCGTAGGGAAATTAGAGCAGCTAATGCCCTCGACTCTGCTTATCAAGTAGCAGATGCTAAAACTCCTGAAGCACTCGGTAGAGCTATTAACCTAGTTGAAAATATTCCCTCTTCTACTGATGTTAGTTCTCAAGCTCAAGAAGCTCTTAATTCCTGGAGTAGTCAACTTTTTAATATAGCTAAAGATAAAGCAGATGCTTCTTTTTTTAGAGAAGCTATTCGTATTGCTAAATTGATTCCTTCTCAAAGTAATGTTTATTCTACAGCACAGTCCCAAATCAATGAATGGGAAAAAGCACTTCAACCCATTCCTTCTTATTCCGAACCAGATTCAACTAGTCCCTAAAATAGGTATATCTCTAGGCTTAGGAGTTTCTTTTACTCTCTCTAGTCTGCCTGGCTTTACTCTCCCTCTTAGAGAAGATATCCCCGAAGAAATTCTACGCCTTGAAGTTATTACAGAAGCGCGTTCTTCGCTTGATGGAAAGGTAATGACTGCTGACCAATATGCTGCTTTACTTGCAGAATTACAAACTAGTCCTTTTCCCCCCCAATTAAAACCCAGTATTCAGCAATTAATTTTCTTGCTTCAATTGCGTCATTTGATTAGGTCGCTCTTTCCTTTGTTTTAATTTAAGTCCTAGGCAGGCTCATAATAGCAGAAAAAAGCTATTATGAGCCTGCCTAGCTTTGAAGATTCAACGGGTTATTTTCAATCAATTGATAGACAAATGTCTATAATTAATCGATTTACAACAAGGCTAAGATGACTTTTCAAGTGTTCCTATGATTTAAGAAGACTCTTCATTGAGTAATCTTTAAGCAACTTGGTTCTCATCGCCAGTCGATGTGTCTTCTTCTTGTTTGAGATGAATATGCTTATAGCCTAGTTTGATTTTAAAGCGATCACCTGCCTTGAGTCCCATTTTTTCGGTGTAGGTTGAGCCTATTACGATTTGACCATTTTGATGAACTGTTACCTCGTAAGTTGCGTCACGTCCTCTTCCGTCTTTGATGCCATCAGGATCAAGAGGAACCCCTTTAGCGCCAAGGACTGCATCATAAAAATCGGTTAAATTGACTCTCAGCTGCCCATCTTTACTGAGTGAACAGTATCCACAAAGTTTAGCTGTTTCTCGGCGGGGAAAGTGGGATAATTCCTTCACTTTTTGAAGTAGGGCTTTGCCTGTTAAGGGGGTATCTGGAATTTCACTCATAGTCTACAAAAGTTTCCTTTATTTTTTTACTAGCGATTTTTGTCTTCTAAAATTTATCATATCAAAAATAAACACTTAAGTTACTCTAATCAAGTAAATTTTTTGCAAAAACTGGTGAATTAATAAAGATTAAGACGCGCGGATCTGTCCACTTTGTCATTTTAAGTAAATAACAGGAGAAGGTCTAATCGTTGAATATACTTTAAGATATATATGAGTCGCTATACTTCTGAGGTAGCAGATATGCAAGTCACCTTCAAAATCCTTCGCCAGAGTCCAACTTCGAGTCAAACTTTTCAAAAATACACATTAGAAGTAGAGGCGGGAAAAACTATTCTTGACTGTCTAAATCAAATTAAATGGGAACTTGACGGAACCTTGGCTTTTAGGAAAAACTGTCGTAATACTATTTGTGGCAGTTGCGCAATAAAAATTAACGGAACTTCTGCTCTTGCCTGTAAAGAAAATGTCGGACAGTGTGTTAAAGAGCAAACAATCCCAGAGATGGAAATTACGCTCGCTCCTTTGGGAAATCTACCTCTAATCAAAGATTTAGTTGTTGATATGGCCAACTTTTGGCAACATTTAGAAACAGTCACTCCATATGTACAAAATGAAAAAACTCCAGAAAGAGAATTTTTGCAGACCCCAGAAGAAAGAGGGGCACTCGACCAAACAAGTAACTGTATTTCTTGTGGAGCCTGTTACTCTGAATGTAATGCCAAAACAGTTAATCCAGAATTTGTCGGTCCGCACGCTCTAGCTAAGGCCCAGAGACTTTTAACTGATTCGAGAGATACCCAAACACAAGAAAGGCTCAGTCAATATAACGAAGGATTGAGCGGAGTTTGGGGCTGCACTCGTTGCTATCAGTGCAATACAGTCTGTCCAATGGGAGTCGAACCAATGGAACAGATAGGCCACATTAAACAACAGATTCTAGAACAACCTAATCTAGAAGAAACAAGAGCAATTCGTCACCGTCGTGTTTTGGTTGATCTAGTTAAAGAGGGCGGTTGGATTGATGAACGTAAATTCGGCCTGCTAGTAGTAGGTAATAGCTTTCGAGATATCAAAGGACTCAGCAGTCTCTTTCCCTTAGGTATCCGTATGCTTTTAAGTGGTAAATTTCCTCTTTCTTTTCACCCTTCTCAAGGCACTCAGGAAGTTTCTGCTTTGATTGAGTCTGTTCAAGCATATCAAGAAAGCTAGAAGTAGCGATGTTGTTAACTCTTACCACCACTTATTCACCTGCTACTGACTTGGGCTATCTACTATATAAGCATCCTGATAGATGTCAATCTTTCGAGATGACCTTTGGACAAGCTCATGTTTTCTATGTAGAGGCCAATGTAAATAAATGTACAGTCGCGCTGCTATTGGATATTGATCCAGTAAATCTGGTGCGAGGTAAATCAAAATCGAGAAATCAGGAAGGGATGATGGACCAATATGTCAATGATCGTCCCTATGTTGCTTCATCGTTCCTGAGTGTAGCGATTGCCCAAGTATTTCGCACGGCACTCTCAGGTCAATGTAAAGAGCGTCCTGAACTAGCAGAGACAGCAATTCCCTTGATTGCTAGTTTACCAGTTCTACCCTGTCGGGGTGGCGAAACCTTCTTGAGAGAATTATTTGAGCCATTGGGCTATCAAGTAAGCACTCAATCTCTACCACTAGATGAACAATTCCCAGACTGGGGAAATAGCTTTTACTTCAAGGTTAAGTTAGAAGCGGTAATTCGTTTATCAGATTTATTAAGTCATCTGTATGTATTAATACCAGTATTAGATGATGATAAACACTATTGGGTAGGTGATGAAGAGGTTGATAAGTTACTACGACATGGAGAAGGTTGGCTGAGCAGCCATCCTGCGCGTGACAAGATTACCAATCGCTATCTCAAGAGGCAGCATCGCCTAACTCGGTTAGCTTTTAAACAGTTAACAGAAGAAGATAACCCTGATCCTGATGCCCTTGAAGCAGCTAATGCTCTTGAAGAGGAAGAAATAGTGGAAAAGCCAATTAGCCTCAATCAGCAACGCTTAGAGACGGTGATAACTACTCTCAAAGAAAGGGGAGTCAAACGAGTTGTAGATCTGGGCTGTGGACCTGGAAAGTTGCTGCGCTTGCTACTCAAAGAGAATAGTTTTGAACACATTACAGGTGTAGATGTTTCCTACCGAGCATTAGAAATTGCTCAAGAACGATTACACCTCGAACGCCTGCCTAAATCGAAGCAAGCAAGCATCCAACTAATGCAAGGTTCTCTGACCTATCGGGATGAGAGATTATATGGTTATGATGCTGCCACCTTGATTGAAGTGATCGAACACCTAGATCTAAATCGTCTTGCTTCTTTAGAGCGAGTTCTCTTTGAATTTGCTCAACCGAGAACTGTGCTTGTAACTACTCCTAATATTGAATATAATATCCGCTTTGAGAACTTACCTACTGGAAAACTACGCCACCGTGATCACCGCTTTGAGTGGACAAGAGCAGAGTTTCAGGACTGGTCTAATAAGATAGCTCAACGGTTTGGCTATGACGTGAAGTTTCAGGCGATCGGTTTTCTCGATCCAGAAGTTGGCTCACCTACTCAAATGGGGGTATTTACAAGATGAAAAAAATTACCATTCCAGAACTCTCTCTCGTTGTACTTATTGGAGCTTCTGGCTCTGGAAAATCCACTTTTGCTAGTAAGCATTTTCTCTCTACTGAAATTATCTCATCAGATTATTGCCGAGGGTTAGTTTGTGATGATGAAAACAGTCAAGCAGCTAGCAAAGATGCCTTTGAAGTATTACACTATATTGCAGCTAAACGGTTGGCAGCAGGCAAATTAACCATTGTAGATGCCACTAACGTTCAAGCAGAAGATCGCAAAACCTTACTAAACTTAGCTAGACAATATCACTGCTTTCCTGTTGCTATCGTTTTAAATCTATCAGAACAACTCTGTCACGAACGCAACCAGCAGCGTCCAAATCGGCAATTTGGTCCTCATGTGGTGCGGAGACACATTCAAAATTTAAGGCGCTCTCTGCGTACCCTAGAAAAAGAGGGATTTCGCTATGTCTATGTACTGTCTTCACTAGAAGAAATCAACGCCCTAGAAATTGAGCGTCAACCGCTTTGGAATAACCTTAAACACTTACAAGGACCTTTTGACATTATTGGAGATGTTCACGGTTGCTGCGAAGAACTAGAAGAATTACTGCAAGAGTTAGGGTATCAGGTTGGAGAGGCAAATCACTCCTGTCAATTTTGGAACTTCCCTACTTACACTCATCCCGAAGGACGCAAAGCGATCTTTCTAGGTGACTTGGTAGATCGTGGACCTCGCATTCTCGACACTTTGAAATTGGTGCGAAACATGATTTCTGCAGGAACTGCCCTCTGTGTACTGGGTAACCACGATATGAAGTTACTCCGAAAGCTAAATGGCAAAGATGTCAAGGTGACTCATGGTTTAGCAGAAACACTAGCCGAAATTGAAGCCATACCAGATGATGAGTGCGATACTGCTGTTAAAGAAATGCGTCAATTCTTGGATTCTTTAATCAGCCATTATGTCCTGGATGATGGGCGGTTAGTAGTAGCCCATGCAGGGATGAAGGAAGAACTACAGGGACGAGGTTCAGCAGGTGTTCGAGATTTTGCCCTCTATGGAGAAACTACTGGAGAGATTGACGAATTTGGCTTACCTGTCCGCCATAACTGGGCAGCAGAATACAGGGGTCAAGCAATGGTTGTCTATGGACATACTCCTGTACCTGAGTTGGAATGGCTTAATAAGACAATCGATCTTGACACAGGTTGTGTTTTTGGCGGCAAGTTAACGGCACTGCGTTATCCAGAAAAGGAATTAGTTAGTATTACTGCTAAAAAAGTCTACTGTGAACCTGTTAAGCCACTTAACCCTGTTTTTAGTTCCCCTCTGACTGCGCAACAGCAATATGATGACGTGCTAGATCTTGCCGATGTGCTAGGTAAACGAGTCATTTCAACCCGACTTCAGCGCAACATTACTATTAGAGAAGAAAATGCCATCGCCGCGCTAGAAGTTATGAGTCGATTTGCTGTTAACCCCAAATGGTTAATCTATCTGCCTCCTACTATGTCTCCTGTTGCTACCTCCAGTGAACCAGGACTATTAGAGCATCCAGCAGAAGCGTTTGCTTATTATCAGCAGCAAGGAGTATCCACAGTCGTCTGTCAAGAGAAACATATGGGATCGCGTGTGGTTGTTATTCTCTGTCGTGATGAGATAACTGCAGCTCGTCGCTTTGGTCTTCTTAATGAGGGTATTGGTATCTGCTATACTCGCACTGGTCGCTCTTTCTTCAATGAGTCTGCACGAGAAACTGAACTTCTGACAAGAGTAAATACTGCTCTGACTAATAGCGGGTTTTGGGAAACCTTTCACACTGATTGGGTTTGCCTAGATTGTGAACTAATGCCTTGGTCAGCTAAGGCTCAAGGTTTACTCCAACAACAATATGCTTCTGTTGGTACTGCCGCTCATAATGTACTAGCAGAGGCGGTTACCTGTTTAGAACAAGCAGGCAAACGTGGCAGCGAAATCAATTCTCTGCTCACTCACTTTAGGCAACGCGCTGAACTAGCAGAACAATACATTGCTGCTTATCGTCGTTATTGTTGGACAGTTGAGTCCATATCTGATCTAAAACTAGCTCCTTTCCAGATCCTAGCAACAGAAGGAGTAGTTCACATCGACAAAACTCACGACTGGCATATGCAGGAGATCGCTCAGATTTGTAAGTTTGACCCTGAACTGCTTTTGGCAACTCAATACAAATTAATTAATTTACCCGAGGAAAGTAGTCAAAGAGAAGGTATTGAATGGTGGAAAGAACTGACTGCTATTGGAGGGGAAGGGATGGTTGTCAAACCTCAACAATTAATTACCCAAACTAGCAAAGGACTAGTGCAACCTGCTGTAAAGTGTCGAGGACCAGAATATCTGCGAATTATTTATGGTCCAGAATATTCCTTAGCTGAAAATTTAGAACGTCTACGTCAAAGAAGACTATCTGTTAAGCGTTCTCTAGCACTAAGAGAATTTGCCCTCGGTATTGAAGCCTTAGAGCGATTTGTTAATTATGCTCCCCTACGACAAGTCCATGAGTGTGTTTTTGGAGTTTTAGCTTTAGAGAGTGAACCGGTTGATCCCAGATTGTAATCTCTTTTTTCTTTGATACGCAATCAATATAGAGAGAAGAAATAATTTTATCGATATATCGCCATATATCACGATATATCGTACAATAGAGAAAATAGATAGGAAATTAACCAATGTTTAGAGATTTTCGTATTTCTTTAGGGATAGGGACAGAAGATTACTTGAGGGAGAATAACTGCTTCCGACATGATAGACATTCCGAAAGAAGAAGACACTTTGCTGAGAAAATGTTTGGTCATGGCGATGGCGATGAACATCGCACAAGGCGGGGAGACATCAAATTCCTTTTGTTAGAACTGCTATTAGAACAACCCAGTCACGGCTACGATCTAATTAAACAAATGGAAACTCGCTATGGTGGGTTCCGCCGTCTCAGTCCTGGTTCAGTATATCCAACACTGCAATTACTAGAAGATGGTGGCTATGTAACCAGCGAACAAAGAGATGGTAAGCGAATTTACACCATCACAGATCAAGGCAGACAATTTCTAGCAGAACGTACTCAAAAAGAGAGTTCAACTTATCCAGAAGATGATGTAAAAAACTTTACAAAAGATAGACCGCAAGAATTTAGTAAGTTGAGCAAATCAGCATCCGATCTCTCTGCTGCGGTGATTCAGGTTGCTCGTGGTGGAGATGCAGAGCAGATGAATCGAGTGCGAGAACTTCTAGATCAGGTTAAACGGGACATTTATTCAATTCTGGCCCAGAAATAGACTTTGAGCTGACAAAACACCGCTAATCACTGATTTTGGAGATTAGCGGGTCAGCAACAACTCCCGAATCATTCTGTAGACTGCCAAAAAGCCTTTAATCTAGTCCAGAGAGTCGTTAAAGACTGTTTGACCTCATTTTTGATCTTCCAATTTTGAAAAGCCCTCTCATAGGCTTCTCCCCCTGTTTGAAGAGTTTTCCAGGTTTCTAAGGAGAGTTTTAACCCCCAACCAAAAAGGATATAAAGAGACCAAGTTAAATGTCCTGCACTGAGGATATTTAAAGAGAATAAAAAGACATTAACAATTAAATAACGGACTACCTTGTATTGAAGCTGCCCCTTGCGATACAAGTTAAATTCCTGTTTCTTTTTGCCAACTTGCTTTTGATTTAACCAGTCTTGTTCGGCTTCCTGTATTAATTGTATGTCTATATCCAGTTCAGCAGCAATCTCCCAGAGTTGTTGACGGGAAAGTTCTTCTTTATCTGTGCTTCTTGTAATGGCTAAATAAAGTATCTCTTGAATTTCTTCTGTGCTATAAGATTCGGGAGGTTGCAGTTTAGACGCTGACATAATCTTTTGAGCTTACTTACAATCATCTTTGATTTTAACCTAAACTTAAGATGGCTGTATCTTATCTAACCCGTCTTCATACTGTCTATTAATTAAGGGTGCCTATTTATGGATCGCTATTCCATCATCATAACAACATTTCTTTGTACCTCTGTACTTAACTCTTCTAGAGGAAAGGTTTGGGCAAGATCATTCATTTCAGCGTATCTGTGATAGCCTAGACTTTCTAACAACTGTTTCAGTTCTTCTCCTGTTGTTTTTGCTGCTGCCAAAGTTCCGGGATGTATCTCAATAATCAGATTAGGTTTTAGAGCGGTAATTAGCTTTTTAGCACCTAATAAAAAGGCACATTCACTTCCTTCAATATCTAGCTTAATTAAGACTTTTCCAGGGAAGTTTGGCCAGTCCACCAATTCTTCAAAACGTCTTATCTTAACCTTGACAATTTGGTGTTTATGTGTAGCAGAGTGCTCTGGATAAATTCCTGCAGATCCCGAAGTGCCACGAGGAATTAATAGATCAATTTCTCCTTCAAAGTCACCAACTGCTAATTGGTAAACCTGAAAATTACACAGGGCATTTGCAGTAACTGATTTTTCTACTGCGCTTGCTAGACGAGGTTGAGGCTCAATAGATATTACCAGACCATTCGCTCCCACTAATTTACTAGCTACTATGGAGAAGCTGCCATGATTAGCTCCTATATCAATAAAAGTATCTCCTTCTGATAGTAAAGTCTGTAAAACTCTAGTTTCAGCATCTTTACTGGCTAGTTCATTGACAACTTGAAAGAAACGTGCATCAAAAGGATCTAAAAAAACTTCATAGTCTGATATTTTAAACTTAAGGTAACTTTCCGATGAGAAATTGTTTAAAAGAGTTGCCAAAAATTGAAATAATTCTTTTCCTCCTCTTAAGTAATTTTCAGTGGTTAATTGAAAATACAAATAACAATACAAACTAAAGATTTGATAAAGTAAGGGTAACTGATTGCTTAAAGAAGGTTCAAACAGCCAGCTTAGAACTGAGCGGTTATAGATCCAAGCATCAGGTTTGTTCTCTAGATAGGGAATTTTCGGGCTTTCACTGTTTAATTGCTCTTGCATACAACCTGCTTAACGCCTTAGTGTTCGTTTCCGGTCTACCAATTAATTCAAAGAAAATAGTAGGAAACTCTTTAAATATCTTATAGAATAGGGTGTCTGTCTTCATCTGACTATATCTCAATCTAACAATTTTTCTAAGCTTGTTTTAAGTGAATCCTGACTAAAGTATCTTAAAACTTGTTCTCTTAACCAAAGAGAATTACAGCGAGTATCTTGACCTGCTAAGATCTCTAAACAGGCCTCGGAAACTGCGTGTGGATCACGATAGGGCACTCTCCAACCTAACTTACCATCTTGCAAGGGATCTGCAGAACCATCAGCATCTCCAGCTAAAACAGGGCAACCACAGGCCATCGCTTCTAAATAAACAATCCCAAAACCTTCTAGTGAAGGCATACTATAGAGATCAGCTAGACGGTAATGTTCAACTAGTTCTTCTGTTGGGATATAGCCAGCAAAAACTACTTTCTCACTTAGACCTAAGTCTAGAGCAAGTTGTTTTAAACGGGGTGTATCATCTCCACGCCCTATAACTAGATATTTGACATTCCCAAAGACTTGTAAAATCTCAGGTAATGCTCTAATTGTCACATCTACCCCTTTATAGATGTCCCCTGACCAAAGACGTGCCACAGTCATAATTACTTTATTCTTCTCTAAGCCATATTTATTGAGTAGAAGAGGTGACTTATCTCCAGGTGTGAACCTTTCTCCGTCTACTGCACAGGGTAAAATTTGTACATGGTCAGGTCTGATCCCATTAGCAGAACAGATTTTATCTCGGCTATAACGACTGATAGTCCAGATTTTCTCTGAGTGTTGCAGTGCTTTTCTTTCTAAACTAGATAAAGGAAACCAGACCTCTTTACCGTAGGTAATAACAGTGTAGGGAATATCTAATAGGTTACAGAATAAACTTATTACTGGTGCAAGCTTGATATGTCCACAAAAGAGATGTTGAGGACGTTGCCATAATAGGTAATTAAATAGAGATGCAGAAAAAATTAAACGCCCTAGCCAATTAGATTTTTTTTTGTAGTAGCGAAAATTTAGCAACTCCCCATCTAAGGAGTTATTGCAAGAAGCATCATCTCTAAGTAAGAATATCTCAGCCGGTGGGGCTTTTTCTGCCTCTAATAGCCCTAGGTAGGCTCTCAGGACATCTTGAATATAAGATTGGATACCTCCTTCCTGGGCAAAAATTTCTAGAAATACAAAGACATATTTAGATTTCGACATTAGGTTTTAGGAGAAAAAACCACTATAGCAAAAGACCTAATCTCTCGTCTTGCTTTAGAAGCTATGTCTACTTATTATTTCTATAGCTAGAAGAGAGACAAAACCAATCATTGCTAAACGACCATTGAGTATTTCTGCATATTCTGTAAAACCAAGGCGAGGTGATTTATCTGCATCCATTCTAGGTTCAAGTGCAAGGTTGTCTAATCTGTTCCCGTCTTCTGAGTTATAACCTTGTAGTCTCATTTGATGATCTCTTTTTAAGCTTTATGATAACTATTGTAACGCTATGTTAAATACTTGTTACTAAACATAACCTAATTATCAGCCTAAACTGTAGTTTTGCAAACTTTCTGGATTAAAAGACTCTAAGATTCTGACAGCCTCTAATTTAAATTGTTCTAACCCTTGGACAACTACCAGATACTTTCCAGCATTGAGACGATTACGATAGGGTAAGTCATCACCACTACCAAAGGTTAACCCACCACTTCCACCGACAAAAAAGCTGCCCATTGCGCCTCCAATAGCGGCTAAAATACCGCCTAGAATATGATTTCCTGGTTCGCCTGCCCAAGCAAAGGTATCCAATTTAGTAATTGAATCAAAAGCATAACCTGCAACAAAGCCAAAAGGAACTAACCAAATTGCCATACGCAGGAAGCCTTTTTTTGCCTGTTGGTTAGGATCAAGAAAGCCAAATTCCTCTGCAGTTTTGTAACCGCGGCCTAATATCGCCAATTGACTTTGAGGGATACCTGCTTTTTCTAGGGCAGTATAGGCTGCTTCTGCTTTGATGCGATCAGGAAGTACAGCAATTAAGTAGTTGTTCATTATTTTGGTTAACTCTAAGACTTTTCTAGGATAACAGATTATTTTTTAGCTATTATGCCTCCTTGACCACTTGAGAAAAAAAGCACTGTTTGAGACTAGCTAGTTCATCGCGATGCCCTGTTAGAGTGAATTTTTGCTCCTCTTGAACTTGAAGAGTAACTTTTTCCAGACGTGCTGCACCTTTCCAATAGAAAAATCCAGCTAAAGGGGAGAGAACAGAGATCGTTAAGAAGCCAAAACCACTTTCAGGATAGAGATAAGAAAAAACCAGTCCTAAACAAGCTAACCCTATAGCAGCTAAGAAACTGAGGAAAATAGCCAAGAACCAACTAGGCCTAACGTAGCCTTGAAAGACTAGTTTCTGTTGGTCTGGTTCAACATCGGCTAAAGCATAGGCCCTGCTTTGGAAGTAGGCCTGTAATTGTTCTAAAAGAAGTTCAGGCGAGTCAGAGGGAATCATTTCCAGCTTTTCAATCCGTTCTTTGATGGAAGCTTTAATAAAAAAGAATAGACCTACAATTAACAAAAGGGTTAGAACAAAAGTAGAAAAGAAGATAGTATTATTCAAACAGAAGACCTCAAAGTTATCTCACTGAACTGTTCTAACACAACAGAAAGATTTATGTGAGGATTTTGCCAAAACTAATTTTTTTGTTAAGGTAGTCTATTCAGGAAGTATTGTAAGTTGCAAGGAGTTTAAAGGTGAACGCCGCAGAACAAGCTAAAAGCTTAGAAGCCACAACTAAGATAGCCGCAATTGTTAACTTGTTCAAAGCTGACTTTCCCGATGCTAAAGCTGATCTTAAACCATGGCGGGGTGATCCACAAACTCAGGAATGGATTGATCCACATTCAATTGATCTAGGTTTTCACTTTCCAGGTTGGAGTCGCCGACTGCAAAGTAATAGTATTTTGGTGCAAATTAGATTTTATCA
>CASBQB010000140.1 GCA_949127655.1 Chroococcales cyanobacterium PMM_0086
AAAGGTTTTATGGGGATGGGGATAATTTTTACTGTTAGTTCTAGTATCACACTGAGTAAGACCCAAAGAGACCTCCATGAAGGTAAAAAGATCAGTTCTAAAATAGAAGAAGCTAAAGTTGAGAAACTCCTTGCAGAACACCTTTAAAGACAAAAAATCCCTCTAATTTAGCTAGAGGGATTATATCTCACCTAACTAAAAGACAAGTTAGAAGTAAATGGTTCCACCCCAACGTTGATCGAGACGAGGTGCAATCAACATATAACCTGCTATGTTGTATAAATCATCTTTAGTAAAGTTTTTGAGTTCAGGATAGAGATCAGGACGGGTAATATTAGGATGTAATTCTAACAGACTATCCTCTCCATCATAGCTAGTGGGACTCTCTAGATAGTCTACTAAAGCGAGGAGATTATCACGAGAAGGTTCAGCACCTGCTAAGTCTTCTAAGCCTAAACTAACGTTATTATTGGTTTTTGTTTTGCCTTGTAAATGACACTTTGTACATTGTAAATTGAATAGACGTTGACCCGAAGTCACTTCTTGAGTGGTAAGTGTTGCTGTTTTTCCAGTAGTATCTAGGGGGATACTTCTAGTTGCTTCATCCAATTCTACGGCGGATGCAGGGGCAACACCAGTACTAAAAAAGAGGACTAGAGAGGCGATGGCGGCCCAAAGTAAGTTTTTAACCATTGTTCTCCTTAAAAAAATAGGTTTATTCCAGGGATATATTTAAAATACAGCCTGAGAATTTCTCGGTGTCTCTTTTATCTATCGTATGACAAAGGAGTCACCGAGGCTAGTGTATATAGTAGATAATAGAGATATCTTGCTTAGGGGTATAAATGGCTAGAGATCTCAGAGGATTCATTAAACTGTTAGAAGATAAAGGACAACTACGACGCATCACAGCTTTAGTTGATCCAGATCTAGAAATTGCCGAAATATCGACCCGTCTCCTCCAAGCAGGTGGACCAGCTTTACTATTTGAAAATGTCAAAGGAAGTTCTATTCCAGTCGCGGTCAATCTTTTGGGTACATTAGAGCGGATATGTTGGGCGATGAATATGGAACGTCCAGAAGAACTAGAAACCCTTGGGAAAAAGTTGGCACTCCTTCAACAGCCAAAACCGCCTAAAAAACTCTCACAGGTAGTAGACTTTGGGAAAGTTCTCTTTGATGTTCTTAAAGCAAAACCTGGTAAGAGTTTTTTCCCTCCTTGTCAACAAGTAGTAGTAGAAGGGGAAGATGTCAATTTAGAAGATTTTCCCTTCATTCGTCCCTATCCTGAAGATGCAGGAAAAGTGATCACCCTAGGACTGGTTATTACTAAGGACTGCCAAACGGGAACCCCTAATGTCGGGGTCTACCGTCTACAGTTACAGTCTAAAAACAGTATGACAGTACATTGGCTCTCGGTTAGAGGTGGGGCCAGACATCTGCGTAAGGCTGCAGAAGCAGGGAAAAAGCTAGAAATAGCCATCGCTTTAGGAATAGATCCTCTGTTGATTATGGCTGCAGCTACCCCTATCCCTGTAGACTTATCAGAATGGTTATTCGCTGGCTTATATGGTGGGTCTGGGGTACAGTTAACTAAGTGCAAGACTTTAGATCTTGAAGTACCAGCAGATGCTGAGATTATTTTAGAAGGGACTATTACACCTGGAGAGGTGTTGCCTGATGGTCCTTTTGGCGATCATATGGGGTATTATGGTGGAGTAGAAGACTCCCCATTAGTCCGCTTTCACGCTGTTACTCATCGTCAAGATCCAGTCTATTTAACCACCTTTAGTGGCAGACCTCCTAAAGAAGAGGCGATGATGGCCATAGCTTTAAATCGTATTTATACTCCTATTTTGCGTCAACAGGTATCAGAAATTACTGACTTTTTCCTACCTATGGAAGCATTAAGTTATAAAGCGGCTATTATCTCCATTGATAAAGCTTATCCTGGACAGGCTAAAAGAGCGGCTCTAGCTTTCTGGAGTGCTTTACCTCAATTTACATATACTAAGTTTGTGATAGTAGTAGATAAGGAGATCAAGATCAGAGATCCACGTCAGGTGATCTGGGCTATTTCTTCTAAAGTTGACCCCTCTAGAGATGTTTTTATCTTACCTGAGACCCCTTTTGATAGTTTAGACTTTGCTAGTCAAAAGATCGGTCTAGGGGGCAGAATGGGTATAGATGCTACTACCAAAATACCTCCAGAAACAGATCACCCATGGGGTTCACCTTTGGAGTCAGATCCAGATACTGCAGAGATGGTTAGTAGACGTTGGGTTGAATATGGTTTAGCTGACCTTAAATTAGATGAGGTTAATCCTAATCTATTTGGTTATGAGATGGGATAAAAAATACAAATCATGTTTAAAACTCTTAAAAATCTAGTATTACCTAGGAATTCTCAAAATACATACCTTACTTCAGAAGAACTTGGAGCTATTCATAGTACAGTTCAACGAGCTTCAGCTTCGCTAGAAGCTGCTCGCATATTATCTGAAAAAGGTGATTTACTTGTTGAAGAAGCTATCAAAGCAGTTTATGTAAAATTTCCTTATGTAACTCAAGCACAAGGGTCTAACCATGCTTTTACGCCAGAAGATAAAGCTAAGTGCAGTCAAGATATTGGCTATTATTTACAAATAATTGTTTATTGTTTAGTGGCTGGTAACAGCAATCCTATTGATCAGTACTTACTTTCTGAAATCCATGAACCTAACCGTGATTTGGAATTGTCTCGTAGTTGGTATATTGAAGCTTTAAAATATATTAAAGATAATAGTGGATTATCAGGAAATGCGGCTCTTGAAGCTAACACTTATTTTGATTATGTTATTAATGCTTTAAGCTAAAATAAGATGCTTTGGAGAAATAATTCAGATATACTTTTTAAAGAGTTATTAGCGCGATGTGAAGAAATAATCAATACAGCAGAGGCTCTTATTAAAGAGTATCGTTCAATAGCAAATAGATGGGGAAAAACACATTTTTATTTAGGAATATTAACAATAACTTCTTCTTCTATTAGTGCAGTTTTTTCTTTTTTTTCATGGCCAATTATAAGTGTAACAGCCTCACTTGTTTCTATAATTTCAGCTTTTTTAATAACCTTTTTAAACCCCTCCGATAGAGAAAAGAAAAGACAGAGCATCTTAACTGATCTTTTAATTTGTAAAGAGAAGACAAAAAATACCATAATGCTAATCAAGGCGAGACCTTAAAATTATCAAGAAAGTGAACTAATAAAGTTAGTTGAAGATTTAAGCAAAACTTTTCAAGAAATTTTACGAAGAATCAAAGAATGATATAGGTGAGTACTAAATTTATTAATATTGTCATCCTTCAGGAATTCATAAGCTTTTAATGTTAGTTGATTGTAAGTATTCAAGTGTCAGTGTCAAAAAAAAGAACCTTCTAAACAAGCTCTATCGGTAATTGCCCCTTCTAAGATAGCTGCTTCTAAATTTGCACAAAAGAGGTTAACGCCAGTTAAATTAGCTCCTCTGAGAATTGTACCTTCTAAATTAGCCTCTTCTAAATCAGCACGAGTTAAGTCTGCACCTGCTAAATTAGCTCCTCTGAGGTCTGCTTGTTGTAGTTGAGTACTAACTAAAGTAGCTCCTCTGAGATCTGCCCCGCGTAGGTCTACTCCAGCTAAGTCTAGACGGCTCAAATTAGCACCCCCTAAAAAAGCACCTGCCAGGCTCATTTCTTCTGTTTGTGCTTCTAATAGGAGCGCCCCTCTTAGGTCGGCGTTGCGTAAGTCACATTTTGTTAAATTTGCTCCACTCAAGTCTGCTCCGCGCAAATTAGCTCTAACTATTGCCCCGCTTAAATCTGCACCACTCAAATCAGTACCACCAAGATTAGCTCCAGTCAAATCAGTACCACTTAGGTTAGAACCACTCAAGTCTAGACCGCTCAGTACTGTACCTCTAAGATCTTTGACCTTTCCCTGACGAATAGCGACTATATCAAGTTCTGTCATAGACTTTTTTCTAAAATTAAATAATTACTATCTTCTAGCCAAATTGTCGGCACATGACTAGGACATTTTGGGAGACTCATTAGACCCATTTCTGTTAGTCTGATCACCGTTGCCAAATGTTCTACTACATTGGCGTCAAACCTTGTCCCACTGCGCTGATTACATTTTTCCAAGGCCTCGTCTAAAGTTAAGGCTTGGCGACTTCCTCTAGTTTGGGTAAGTTCTTGAAAGTAGATACATAGTCCTAAGATACGTGACTCTATGGGTATATCTTCTTCTTTTAGTCCCTCTGGTTTCCCGCTACCGTCCCAATGTTCTAATTGATATAGTATGACTTGAGCGATCTTCCTTAATTCTGGCATAGCATGGAGAAGTTGTGAACTGAGTACTGCTCTATTGCGCCAGAATGTTGAACTTACTTCATCTAACTGACTTGCTATTTCTGTAAAGACTTCCGGTGGTGCTTCTGCTAAACCCACTCGAAAAAGGAGTCCTGCTAGTCTGAGCCTTCTTAATTTTAGGGTGGGTAGGTCTATAAGCTGTCCTAGTGTTTCACAGAGTGCGGCTACTTGGAGGGATGCTATGGGGTTAGCGGCATCTCTTTGATCTACTCTTTGAGCCATGCGTAAGAAGGCTTGTAGTTTATTTGAGGTCAGGTTGCGGTTCAATTTAAGTGCTTGTCCTTCTAATTTGACTAGCTCTTGTTTTTGACGGTTTACAGTGATCAATTCTTGTTGACTGGTTTGCAAATAGCTGACTATCCGATTGACTACGCTGCTTAAATCTGCTGGACTAGAGGAAATACTATTGCCTATCTCTTTCTTTTGCTGGGCTAATTCTTGGGCTAGAGGTGCATTAAACTTAGCAAAATGCTCTATTAGAATACTGGCTGATTTTTCTACTACTGCCCGATCGAATGTCCAAAGTCCATAGAACTTACGTTCTGTATCTATATTAGGCTGTGTATCAGCACGGTATTCATCAGGGGAAAGCTCATGACATAATACTGTTGCTGCATAGTTGGGCGCTAATATAATTAAATTCCACTCTTCGGTCAGAGGTCCTTCTGTAACTAATTCTATTAGAGAGACATTGGGTAATTGTCCTGTTTTGTGAGCAGCAAAACCACCATCAGGAGTTGCTGCTATGACTACTCTAGATGCCTTTTCGGCTATTAGGGCGTATCTTTCGGCTTCTTGGAGGTACCATTTGCCCTGTTGAAAGGTCACTAAAACTAGTGGTTTACTTTCTTGTTGTAGGATGTGGTCTTCTAGCGCGTGACAGAGAGCTACTAGGGTGTTTTTGAAATACACTCCATAACTCGACGGTAATTGCTGTTCCCCAAAATGGGCTTTAAGCTGACTAAGGGTAGAGTCCGCTTGCATTAGTTATAGCCTTGCTTTAATCTCTTATTAATAAATGTA
>CASBQB010000141.1 GCA_949127655.1 Chroococcales cyanobacterium PMM_0086
CAAGTTTCCCCTAAATACCGTCACAAAGTGCAGGTGGTCGGTGACTTAATGGTAGATCTAGATAGTCAAGAAATTCCCTACAATGCTCAATCTTCCTTGATTGGCTTAATGGTTGGCTCCCCGAAACCCATAAAGAGCCTCATTAGTTAATTCAGCAACGCCAATCAAATTTCATTAACAAAAACTGTTTGAATATGTGTATCGAACTGCCTAATCTTCTATAAAGTTATTGAGATGAGTCGGGTATTATGATAAAGTTAATTGTGGAAAGATCTACAATTAAAGCCAGTTTATAAATGCCTAAAATTCTTGCTTGACAAGAGATATCAACCTTTTGGGTCTTTAGAGTTTAGATCTCAATCAACAACCGACAAGAGCCAATGCGCGCGCTTAACAACCTCAATTTCAATTTATGGCTCTTGCAGAAACTGCATCAAAGAAAATAGTCTGCTGAAACACTTACTGGAGAAGGCTCTCGAGCATCTATGACAGTAAATTTCGCGTTCGGAAGGATCTGGGAAGAGTATCGTTGTTGAACCCCAATCCTAACAATTTTAGTAAGGAAAAAAACATGACGTTAATAAAATTTGTTCAACCTGCAACCGTAGCTTTGGCTACATTACTGCTTGCACCAACAACCACCCTTGCTGCAGTATTCACAACCGTTGGACTTAACGCAGGCTCAATTAAACCGATTGTTGATGATTTCCGAAATACATTAGGTAGTCTCAACCCTAATGTACCAGGATCATTTGCTGATGGTCGCCGTGAAATTAACTGGGATGGTGTGC
Organism: Chroococcales cyanobacterium PMM_0086; assembly: GCA_949127655.1. Taxonomy (GTDB): domain Bacteria; phylum Cyanobacteriota; class Cyanobacteriia; order Cyanobacteriales; family Microcystaceae; genus CAISPN01. The sequence continues at coordinate 792 of CASBQB010000141.1, forward strand.
CAGATGGGTTTGCCGATCCCAACAATCTACCTCCTGACTTCTTCAATGTAAACTCCCCTCGTGGTGCTGTCTTTAAGACACCGGGTACAAGTGTCAAAGTTAGTGCCAACGTAAATGTTGGCCCGATTGAGTTTGGTACAATTAACCCAACTTACTCTAGCGACTTTGCAACCTTTAGTGCTCAGCGACTTTTTACGGCAATAGGCAGCAATATTGTAGAAGTTAACTTTTTTGTACCTGGATCTAATATGCCAGCATTAGTAGATGGATTTGGTGCAGTCTTTACCGATGTTGATCTACCTGACACAACGAAAATAGATTATTTTGACATTAAAGGGAAATTACTAGCGAGTGAGTTTGCGCCCGCTATAGGTGGCATTGTTCCTGGTGTCCCTGCTGATACGAGCGAAAGCCTCTCTTTTGTGGGAGTTACATTCAACTCAGCGATCGTCGCCAGGGTTCGCATTACGAATGGTAACAGTCCATTGGGGCCAAATGATGATCCGATCGTTAGTGGTACAGACATCGTTGTAATGGACGACTTTATTTACGGAGAACCTCAAGTAGCAGCAGCAGTTCCCGAACCGTCTTCTGGATTAGGTTTACTAGCTTTGGGTGGTTTTGGAGTCAGTAGACTTTTAAAGCGCAAAAAGACTTTTTAAAAATCTGCAAGTAATGTATTAAATTGGTTCTATAAAGAATTAAGGCTCTTTATGGGTTTCAGGGATCTAAGCTAAAAGACACACCCTAGGGGCTGGCTACCGCCTTCGGCGGGCAAGCTACGTCAACAAGTAATGATGGCAAAAGCGCTTTGCCTCTTTTTCTCACATTATGAACGAACTCAAAAAACCCAAGATAAAGGGGCAGTTTGTCTTGAGAAATCCCTCGATGAGGTATGAACCAAGATCGTAGTAATGACCAAAATCCTTCCATCGTATTAACATGAACTACTCAAAGAGAAGCCTTGTGGTGCGCGTCTACATAAAAACCATCCCCATCTACTGCCTTAGGCAGAGTTACATCTCTGGCATATTCTCCTTTTCCATGGCATACACTCTTATGTTGATAAATTGCTCCATTTTTGACGATAATGAAACTTGTTCTCCACAAGTATTGATAATAAACTTACTTCTATTATCTTGTTCAGAAAACTTTGTAGTAAATACTGTATTTTTTATACGAGTATTTATATCCTCAAATAAATTTGTTTCAGAAAAATCAAACGCGTGGTAGAAAGCATAAATACCTGATGTTTCAGGAAGATCATCAGCTGCAGATGTAGTTGCTGTTACTACAGTAAAATTTTTGAAAAAGTTCTCGTGAACTGTTTCTTCCATTTTCCCCCTTAATCAATGACTTATTCTTAATTAACTAATCAACAAGAATAGATAATTGTGCAATTATATCCTAAAACATAGTATTTTCATCTATCTCTCAATCAAAAAAGCCTTCATACCTACTTGAGATGCGCCTTGCCAATCTTCTTTTAAACTGTCTCCAATATGCCAAGCCATTGCTGGGGAACAGTTATGTTTTTTGAGAGCAAGTTGAAAAATTTCTGGACTTGGTTTAGCTTGTCCAACCTTAGAGGAAATGGTGACAGTTTTAAAGTATTCTCTCAGTCCCAGATGATCTAAAAGAGCATCTAAACGACTGTCAAAATTAGAGATAATCCCTAACTCTATTTTTTGAGAACGCCAAGTTTTTAAAGCTAATTGAACATCAGGATAAATAACCCAAGGCTCCGCAGTGGCAAAATAATGATAAAGTTTTTGGAAAAAGCCATCCCAGTCTTTAAAAGACTCTCTGAGTCCGACTTGAGAAAAACTGGTTTTAACTATTTCTTCCCACCAAGTGAATTCTAACTCAGGAATTTGTCCAGGACTAGCTTTAGGAAAAGCGAGGGGGTGAGAATTAGCAAAACTAGAACGAAAAGCTTGGTCTAAAGCTTCGGGGTTGGCTGTTACACCAAACTCTAGAGCTTTATTACTATAAATTTGTCCTACACTCTCTTTTAGTCCAAAAATAGTCCCAACAGCATCAAGAAAAATAGTTGAAGGCTTCTTTTGCATTACTTTGTTTAAAATTGTTCTAGAAGAGGTTTAGTTAACCAATGCAGTCCGACTGTCATTTGATGCTTAAGAGTGGGTAAACGATAGAGATAGACTAAACGGCGGGTCAAATGACCTAAAGTTCCTTCTAAATTTACCCCTAGGCCGCTTAAAGTTGCCTCATCGATACCCAAAGTTAACATTTCCCCTAAAGGTAGATAACGGAAGGGTAAAAGAGGTTTATCTGTTAAAGTCGCCCATACATTCCAAGCACAATAATCTGCTTGCTGGAGAGCAACTTGAGCGTTACTAGGAACCGCTTCAGGTGTAGAGACTATATCACCTAGAGCAAAAATATTTTGTTTATTTTCTACTTGAAGAAACTGATTAACTTTAAGCTTATGCGTATGGGGGGTCTTTTCTAGCTCTAGTGAGGTAATTAAATCTGGAACCTTTGTACCGACTGTCCATAAGACCAATTCAACAGGCAAAATATCCAGTTTTTCCTTAAAGCGCAGAGATATCGTCTCAGCAGTAACAGACTCAACTACTGTTTCAGTATCTACCCAAATATGTCGCTTATCTAAAGCTTTTTGAGCAGTTTCACGGTTAAACTGATTAGAGGAAGTTAGAATAGTTTTCCCTCTTTCAATCAAACGGATACGGCCGCGTTCACCCAGACGATCTGCCAATTTACAGGCTAATTCTACCCCACTATAGCCACCCCCGACAATAGCAACTCTAATTTTATTTAAGCTAGAAGCCTCAAGCGATTTCAGCTTTTCCCCAAGATTATGAGCATCAGATAAGCTGCGAAAAGGCAAGGCATACTCTTTAACACCCATTGCTAGATCTAGGGGAGTTTGTCCACCTGTAGAGAGGACTAGGAAATCATAAGATAGATTACTTTGACCAGCTAAATGAATTTCCTGCTTAGCAAGGTCAAAACCTGTCACTTGAGCTTTTTGGAATTGAATAGGGGTGTCACCCAATAACTCCACAAAAGATGGGGCAATTTCCCAACTTTGCATTTCTCCAGTGACATACTCATAAAGCAGAGGCGAAAAAAGAAAATGATCGTTTTGATCAATTAGGGTGATTTTGGGGGTTAATTGGGAAGTCCAGGGGAATTGTCCTAGACGTAAGGCTGTGTATAGTCCACCAAAGCCTCCGCCAACCAAACAAATATGAGGGTGAGGTTGAAGCATGGAGTATTTTTCAAGAGCGAGCACAATATAAATTCTATGTTAGCTGATTCAAGCTTAGCCTTAAGTTAGGATAACAGCATAAAGAAAAGATTAAATGCGTACTTTATAACAGTTTTTTCTTTGAGAGTTAAGTAAACTATAGAAAATGAACCTCTTTTGTTGAGCAATTCTCAATTAAAAACTTGTTTCTGGGCTAATTGTGATCGCTGCCTGCAATGGTAGGCTAGATAAAACAGTTATGTAACTATAACAAATAATTGGGAGAAAATTAATAAGATGTACGGTTCAGGCATAAACAAAGAAAGTGATAGTCGCCTGTTTATCTATGAAGTCGTGGGTCTTGGTCAGTCTCAAGCGACAGACAGTTTGAATTATTCTGTTCTTCAACGACGCTGTGGTCCTCAATTGATTACTGTATCTAAAGAACGAATGAATCAAGAAACTCAACGAATTATGCGAATGGGGGGCAGCATTGTCAGCATCAAACCTCTCAATGGAACAACTCATTCTGCAGAAAATCAGGTTATTCCATCACCGTCAGTACCAGAACCAACCCAAGAGAATAGTAAACCCATGGTTCAAACTACAGCTAAAAAAGATATTCCCGTAAACATATACCGTCCCAATAAACCTTTTATTGGCAAATGTACTGAGAATTACCCTCTCGTAGCCGAAGGTGGTATTGGAAGTGTTCAACATCTGACTTTCGATCTTTCAGGTGGAGACCTACGCTATCTAGAAGGACAGAGTATTGGGATAATTCCCCCAGGTAACGATAGTAAAGGCAAACCTAATAAACTGAGACTCTATTCCATTGCTTCGACTCGTCATGGCGACCATGGAAATGATCAGACAGTTTCTCTCTGTGTTCGTCAATTAGAGTACAAACATCCAGAAACTGGAGAAACCATCAAAGGGGTCTGTTCAACCTTTCTCTGTAACTTAGAAGTGGGTTCAGATATTAGCATCACGGGTCCTGTTGGCAAAGAGATGTTATTACCTGATGACGAGGAAGCAACAATCATTATGATGGCAACCGGAACAGGGATCGCGCCTTTCCGTGCCTTTTTATGGCGTATGTTTAAAGAAGAACATGATGACTATCAGTTCAAAGGACTAGCCTGGTTGATCTTCGGTATTCCTACTAGCTCTAATATTCTCTATAAAGAGGACTTAGAAAAGCTACAGGCCGAGTTTCCCGATAACTTCCGTCTCACCTATGCTATCAGCCGCGAACAAAACAACTCAGAAGGCGGCCGGATGTATATTCAACACAGGGTTGCTGAACATTCTGATGAAATTTGGCAACACCTGCAAAAAGATAATACTCACTCCTATATGTGTGGACTGCGCGGGATGGAAGGTGGTATTGACGAAGCCTTAACAGTAGCAGCTGCTAAGGATGGAGTTATTTGGTCTGACTATCAAAAACAACAACTCAAAAAAGCTGAACGCTGGCACGTAGAAACTTACTAGTCTTTGGCTAGATTATCTCAAGGCAGAAGGAAAAACCAACTTCTGCCTTGTGCTTTACATATTAAAAAAGTTTAAATTCTGTTATAATCGAATGTCTGGCTAGGTAAGTTAGCTCAAAATACTTTTTTTGTAAGAAGTAAGGAGCAACTTTGTCAATCCTGTAGAAAACAGCTAAGGTAAAAAATAGACTTTTGCCCAAATCTTTAGTCATTAAGTATTAAAGATAGAATCAGAACGTCTTCTCTTGGGCCACTCTCACAGTAGAAGGCCCCTATGGCTATCCGGTGAGTGTACAGCAACAGGAGGCATAGCCGTTAAGAAAATTGTAAACGGGAAAAAATAGCACATAATGATCAGTCAGAAAATAGCACCCAGTCGGGAAATTGGTTTTAGTTACGAAGACTTTGCAGCTCGTCTAGA
>CASBQB010000142.1 GCA_949127655.1 Chroococcales cyanobacterium PMM_0086
CTGCTGTTTCAATACTATGTTTTATTGGTTCAACTAACCTCGCTTGAGTAGCTTGACTGCTGAGGTCTTCTCTGGGACTTGGGGGTAGTCCTCCCCTTCCTGTGCGGACAAATTGACTCCGAGTTCCCCTCAGACAGGGATTTTGCGCTACTAGGGCATTAGGATCTACGACAGTTTCGGGTAATCGAATTACGCCTCGATTAGGGTCAAGAGTACTGTTTATCTGGACTTGACCAGATGCCCCAAATTCAGAACTAGCATCAATCTTATTACTCATATCCCCTGTAATAGCTATTCCTTCGGCAATACCGAAGATACCTTGAGCCTGAATAGTGATCTTGCCGCCTTTTCCTCTTTCTGCTTTGGCAATGATGTTGCTGCCATTTGGTCCTGTTGGGGGAAAAGCGAGCAGGAAGAGAGAGTTAATGGCAATATTACCGCCATTAGCATCACCATTAGCCCTGGCAGAAATTAAGCTTTCGTTTTCTAGAGAGAGTAAGTTAGATAATTGTAGGGTGATATTTGCCCCGCTTTGTACTCCACTCTTGCCAGTTTCGGCTGTAATAGAGCCTTTATTTAGGGTAAGGGTATCTGCACTTATTTTCAGGTTACCTGCCTGTCCTTGAGGACTGCTGACTGTTATTTGTGCACCATCTTGAAGCGTCAGGAGTGGGGTATTAATTGTAATATTACCAGCTATACCAGTACTATTGCCGCGAGAAAAGATACCACTAGATGCCACAACCTTACCTTCATCTGTTAATCTTTGTCCACTTACTTCTATAAATTCAGAAGCATTGACACTCACAGTTCCTCCATTACCTAGAGAGAGTCTGGTAGAGCTATCTATTTGTCCTCGAGTACGGAGAGTTAACCTCTTTGTTGTTACCTTCAAGTCGCCAGCATTGCCCTTTCCGAAAGTCTGAGTCGTTAATCTGCTAATTCCCCCCTGCCCATATAGAAGAACTTCTTCAGAAGCATTGACAGTCAAATTTCCGCCTGTTCCATCACCTTGACTAGAGGTATCTATGAATGAATCAAAAACAATTAACTTGCTTGTTTCAATTGTTATATCTCCTGATGTACCTGTAGAAAAGACGTTACTATTAATACTGCTCAAATCACTTACTTCTAGAGACTCAGAAGCTTTGATAACTATAGAGCGACCTTGGTCAACTCCAAAATTAAATGCTACTATGCCTGAATTGTTGGTGACTGTAATCTTTTTTCCCTGTAAGTGAATGTTGCCACTGACTTCTTCACCCGATGTCTCAATTGAAGAACCTTGAAGAAGTTGAATATCTCGAAAGTTCTGAACACCTTGATAGTCTAACGCCCAACCTTGGGCAATTGGAGATAAGCTGACCAGGCTATTTTCAGCCACACTTCCTATTTCAATTCGGCCAGCTGGCGCGTTTAAATAGCCACCATCTAGCAGTACATCTCCCCCCACAAGCGCTATGGTTTTACCGGGCTGCACCTGAAGACCCACAGTAACTTCTGAACTGTCTTGAACTCTTGATTGATTGACAATTTGTCCGATCTTCTCCCTAAATTGCAAGCTTACAGGGATACTAGAACTCAGTAAAGGTTGTGCTTGGATCTCTGTAGCACTGAAAGAGGTTCCATCATGGAAGTTAATCTGATTGGCTGTAGTAGCTATAAAAGATCCTCTGATGTCTAGTTGAGCATTTGGTCCAAATATTATGCCATTGGGATTGAGTAAAAATAAGTTAGCACTGCCATTAGCTGTAATTAAGCCATTAATATTGGAAATAGATCCACCTGTTACACGGCTAAAAATATTTTGAATCTCGGCTGCATTCAGAAAAATAGCCGCCCCTCCCATAGGAACGGAAAATTCACGAAAGCTATGGAATAAGTTCCCCCCTTTCTGAGTACCCCCACTAATATTAAAGTCGAGTTGATTTAATATACCAATATTAGTACCTACAGATCCATCGCTGGTTATTTGTGCTTGGCTAAGATCAGCTGTAGTGAATTGATAAACTAATATCCCACTAATTAGACAGAGTTGACTAATAAGTTTTTTCACACAAATTCTGGTTATTTTATTTATAACTAACAACAAATGAACCGACCATTTCTCTTGTATGCCGAGAGTCCTGGACTTAGTGAACAGGTGTAGGGGCATTGATTTATAAATAGAGTCCCTCCTGAAGTTTTATAGTCAGTTTTTAATTGCTTTAGCAAAGTATTTTTTTTTGTTTCATCTATTTCACTTGACAAAAATCTTGCTTCTACTAATCCAACATTGGCAAACAATAAAATTTCCATATTTTTAGCATTTTTAGCCAATTCAATTGCTTTTGTATAATTCTCTTGGGCAATTTTATAATCACCTGAATTTTTATATGTGCTACCAACAAGCAAATATGTATCAGCTAGATTATTTAACTGTCCATCAGCAATTGCACTTAACTCTTGGGCAGATTGCCACATTTCATTTTTTTCCATTATCAACTGTACATTTTGATTAGGTTGTTCAGCAAAAGCGCTACTAGTTGAGATAGCTAATCCTAAAACAATAGAGAGAATGATCGTCATTGGAGTAAAACATCTTTTAAATGATTCAGTTTTATTAAATAACCCTGTTAAAACTCCAGATCTACCCACTAGTTAGACAAATATGTTGAGTGCCTTCACTTTTTAATCTCCTCTTCCTTTTATTTTTCTATGTCCCAATAGTAAACATTAATTTTAAACCAAAAAATTAAGAAAAGCTTAAGTAATAACAGCTTTAAGAGATAAAATAAAGCTAAAATAGCTTATAGTTCAAGGAAAAATAAACTTCTTGTTGTTGTAAAGTTCTCCCTCCTATGGCAAACTCAGTCAGAGGAATGCCCCAATCTAGGCGAGCATTGAAAGTATCCCCCATCTGCCATTGTAAGCCCAAACCTAGACTAATCAAAGTATTAGGATTGGGAGTAGGAATGGGATTATTTGAATCATTCCAACCAACCCCAAAATCTACAAAAGGGACAAACTGCAAGATCCCCTTAACATTATCTACCCTTAAAATAGGCAGGCGCACTTCAGCAGAAGTAAAAACTCCATTATCTGTTAGTAGTAGATTCTGTCGATAACCTCGGACGTTATAGAGTCCCCCTAAAGTAAATTGTTCTAAAAAAAGTAGCGGCTTTGCTGACAACTGTATTGATGAGCGTACAACTAGTAAGGTATCTTGAGCCAAAAGGCGTACATACTGCCCCTGACCAGCCCAAGCAAAAAATTGGCTATCAGGGGGGTTAGGATTAATTGTGGCATCAAAAGCATCTAGGCCTAAACTGAATTGAGAGCGAAGGGAGAAGACATCCTGAGAACCACGCTGTGTGTATTCCTGGAAAAAGCGCAGGACTGAAATTCGAGTTTCTCCTTGGTTATTTGCTCCAGGAGAGAGGGGGAAACCAAACCCCAAAAGAGTGGTCGTACTCTCCTCAAGGGCTACAGTTAAGCCTAAAGCTAGTTCTTGGGTCGGATTTTGAAGCACAGGTTGACGAAAAGTCACATCGTAATAACGCGAGTCACCAGTAATATCTAATTGATTAAAAGGAGCCTCAATGACCTGCGTATTATTAAATTGACCCGATATATTGATTGTGCCATTATGGGCATTAACTGGAACAGCATAGGTAGCATAGACAGAGTTACTACCATCTGTATTACTATATTGCACATTTAAACTATCACCAAAGCCGAGTAAATTACCTTGGTTTAAGAGTACACCTCTTTGAAAAGTTCCGATACTCTGCACTCTGCCGTTATCAGCAAAGAGTCGAAGATTAAAAGTTTTTGCTTCTTTGACCTTGATCGAGAGAACACTTAGATAGGGGAGAGAACCCGCCGACAAGTCAGCCGAAATAGTCTCAATGAGGGGATTAAGCTGTAACAATTGCAAAGCCTCTAGAAGGCGATTTTGATTGAGAGGTCGACTGGTTGCTAGTTCTAGTCGACTTCGTACATAGTCAGGATTTAATCGCCCGTCAACTGCAACATTAATCTCCTCAATACCTCCCTCAACTACCTGAATTTTAACCACGGCTCCATCTTTGGGGAAGGTTTGACCTGTTGGAATGATTGCCCCAGAATTGATATAACCAGCATCGCTGTAGAGCTTGGTGATAGCTGCTTCAGCCTGTAGGAGTTCAGTAAAGGTAATAGGACGATTGGTGAAGGGGGCTGTTACCTTGATTAATTCATCATCACTAAAAGCGGTATTTCCGGCAAATGTGAAGCTTGTAACAGTGATATTGCCTGGAATTTCTGGACGTTCCTGAGTTGGCGGCTCAATGGGACTAGGAACAAAGAGTGGCGGTTTTGGGATCTTTTCTGGGATAGGGATTACTTCTGGAGGTCTAGGCCGTAGGGGAAAAGGAATAGACTGTGCTTGAGAACCAGTTGGGTTAGGGACTTGAACCAGAATGATCTCTTTAGCATGAGCAACTGAGATCCAGGAGGTTAATAAAAAATGTAAATCTAGGAATAAATAGCAAAGTAGCGGCCCTCGAACTGTCATCATTTAAAATAATAAGAATAGATAATTGTTTATATTGGCTCTTAAATCATATAATCATATACAAAATATATTTTCATAAACTTCATATTCTTCAATCTAAACAAGATTAGGTACCATTTGCTAGAGAATTTAATCAAAAGAATGTACCGATGGCGCTCTGTCATATTGACATTCTTGTTGTTTTGTCTCTCCTTCGGACTGCCTATCTTTATTGCTCAAGTTTCCCTATCAACCCCGATTATTCGGACTGAGCAAAATACCTCTCAACTGGTCAAACAAGGACAAGAAAGTTATCAGGTCGGAGCGTTTGCAGAATCTGCCCAAATTTGGCAAGAAGTTGCTCAGGCTTTTGCGGCTCAAAAAGATTACTTAAATCAGGCAATGGCCTTAAGCAATCTATCTTTAAGCAACCAACAACTGGGAAAATGGCCATCAGCTACTGAAGCAATTACCCAAAGTCTAAACCTTTTAGAAACAGTACCTAAAAACCCAGATACTCAGCGTATCCTCGCCTCAACTCTAGACATTCAAGGACAGTTACAATTAGCAGTCGGACAGCCTCAAAGCGCCTTGAAGACTTGGCAAAAGGCTGCAGAAATCTATAGTAAGCTAGGGGATCAAAATGGTAGGCTGGGCAGCAGAATTAACCAAGCACAAGCATTACAAGATTTAGGGCTTTATCCGAGGGCTTGCCAGACTTTACTAGATGCGTTAGAAATGGAGCATCTAGATTGTCAAATTTCACCATCCACACTACAAACACTTAAACAAGAGTCTTTGCTTTCCCTGCAAGTTCTAGGGCTGCGTAGCCTTGGTAATGTCTTAAGGGTTATTGGACAACCTGAACAGTCACAATTAGCCTTGTTAAAAAGTTGGCAACTCGCGCAACAAATCAAAGACTATCGGAATTTGGGGGCAATTTACCTCAGTTTAGGTAATACTGCTCGCGCTTTGGGTAATAAAAAACTACCTCTTCAGGATAAATCGGTATTTTCAGCACCAGAAGTTGCCTGTATCCAAGGAAAAACTAACGGCACAGCAATTGAACTCTATCAACAGGCCATCGACTGCTATCATCAAGCTACATTAACAGCTTCTCCAACAATCAAGATACAGGCGCAGTTAAATTTACTTAGTCTATCCATTGAGCAAGGCTTAGAGATTCCCCTTCGATTGCCTGAACTTCAATCTCAAATTAACCTTTTACCGACTAGTCGCACAGCTATTTTTGCTCAACTTAAATTAGCTCAAGGTTTGATGTGCCTTCAAACGAAACTGAGTCAAGAAAAATCTCAATTTTTATCTCCTATCCTTCAATCCTGTTCACCTGTTGGGACAAAAATTGCTACAAACCCTAACTATCTCTCAAATATCCCCTCATTGTCAGAAATTAATCAAGGGGTAACGGCTGCTCTTCAAAGCGCTCAAATTTTGGGAGACAAGCAAGCAGAAGCCAATGCCCTAGGTTATCTGGGTGCCCTTGCCCAACAAATGAGGGACTATTCCCAAGCGCAACAATTTACTCAAAGTGCTTTACAAAGAATCTCCGCTTTTGATACTCCTGAACTTGCCTATCTTTGGCAGTGGCAGCTAGGTCGTCTGTATCAAATAAAAAGAAAACCCACAGAAGCAATCGCGGCCTATACCTTGTCTTTTCAAATCCTTAAATCCTTGCGGCGAGATTTAATTGTCACCAATCCTGACGTTCAGTTTACCTTTCGAGACAGTGTAGAACCAGTCTATCGAGAATTAGTCGATTTACTTTTACAATCTGAAAACCCCTCAAGAGAGTCTCTTCAACAAGCTCGTGACATCATAGAATCCCTCCAGGTGGCGACACTCAACAACTTCTTTCGGGAAGCCTGTTTAGAGACAAGTCCCCAAGAAATTGACCAGCTTGATCCCCAAGCTGCAGTCATTTATTCGATTATTCTGCCAAAACGCCTCGCTGTAATTTTATCCATTCCTGGATCTCCTCTCAAATACTACTCAACAGAGACGGTGAAAGGTGCCCAGGTAGAGCGGGTCTTTGATGAGCTTTTGGCTACTTTAAACCCCTTTGTCTCTCAACCGGAAGCCTTGCGGCCAAACCAGCAATTTTATGACTGGTTAATCCGTCCCGCAAAAGCAGAGTTAGAAAAAAGTGGTATTAAAACCTTGGTTTTTGTACTAGATGGAGTCCTGCGAGGTGTGCCTCTTTCTGTCCTTCATGATGGAGAGCAGTATTTAATTGAGAAATATAATCTTGCTTTAACTCCAGGGTTACAACTTTTCAATCCTCGTCGCATTGCCTCAGAGAAATTGAAGGTTTTAGTGGGAGGCTTAACCGAAGGTCGTCAGGGTTTTTCCCCACTTCCTAGTGTTGAAAAAGAAGTCAAAAAGATTGCTGAAATCGCTTCGACTGACATCATTTTAAATGAGCAATTTACCCGTACTGGACTAGAAACTAGAATTCAGTCTAATGAATTTCCGATAGTTCATTTGGCAACACATGGTCAGTTTTCTTCTCAAGCAGAGGATACTTTTTTAGTAACTTGGGATGAGTTGGTTAATGTTCAAAACTTAGATCAATTACTGCGAAAACAGAATCAATTTAAGACAAGAACTATTGAATTATTGATTTTAAGTGCCTGTCAAACCGCCTTAGGAGACAATAGAGCGGCTTTAGGTTTAGCAGGAGTGGCAGTACGCTCAGGGGCAAGCAGTACTTTAGCTACCCTTTGGTCTATACAGGATCAATCAACGGCTGAGCTGATGACTCAATTTTATGAAGTTCTCAATCAGCCAAATGTCAATAAAGCTGAGGCTCTTCGTCAAGCGCAACTTTCTCTCCTTCATTCCCCTCAATATCAGCATCCCTTCTATTGGGCTGCCTTTGTTTTAGTGGGCAGCTGGTTGTAAACCTGACTTTTTCCTATTTAATACCTGACTTTTTCCTACTTAATACCTGAGATGAACTGACTTTTTAGTAAAATTTCGGTTCAAGAATACCCTATTTTTTCCCATTGTCTTCTTGATTGCTTAGGGGGAAACTATTGAATAGACTTCTTGCCATCGTCACAAACAGGGTGTGGTTAGAGAAAGAGACTAAACCGAACGCTTCAATTAGCAAGAGTTATATTCTTCACCTGAGTGGTCTTTAAAATGAACATCAAAAAAGCACTTTTAATAATTGAACCGACTATCGCGCTAAGACAACTGTTCGTTAAAATCAGAGCGATTAGTTTAGTAGATTTTTTGCCTGAGACAATTACCCTTGTTCTGATGACTTCGATAGGAGTGAAATCGGTTGAATTTCCTCAAATCTGCTGGCTGTTTATAGTCAATAGTTTCTTGTTGCGACTGATTTGGAATTTGGCGATAGTTATTCATGGCCTAGGGCATACTCTTTTCATGGCGATACTGGATCAAGATACTGCAGTTATTACCATAGCCAATATTCTAGAAAATAGAACAGTTTCCCAGATCAGCACCTCATTGATTCCCTTGAGTTCTATATTTATGCCAGGAATTAGGAATAATGTCTCGCCCTGGCTTACTTCTGGCAAATCTGATCCTTATAGACTTCGTCTTAAAGCTTTAGGTGGCCCGTTATTTAACCTTGTGTTTGTTGTACTATGTCCTTGGTCATCCTTTCAAGAGCACACCCAAACTAATCCAGGTTTTGCACAATTCGCATTATTTGTGTTAGTGGCTTTTATTGGTGCTCATCTTCTGATTTTGCTAACATCCTGGTCTGATCTAATTACAGCAGTCACAGGGCAAGGTGTCTATCTCTACTGCGGTAATTTTGGTTTTATAGGACAACGCCATTCTAACGAAGGTCTAGCTCTACTGCCGGGGAAAGTTATCAATTTTTTTAAGCTGATGGGACAAGAAACCGAGATTCGGGGTGAACAGGCGGGTGGTGGACTGACCTTAGCCTGTGACAGAAAGGGTCAAATTGTCTTTGTCGGCAAAAAGCTAGTTAACCGAAAAAGAGGACATCTGACCCGATCTCTGGAATCCGCCTTTTCTAAAACTAGATTTCGAGCCATTTTAGCCGGACTACGCCCTGTTAAAACTACAACGATGGGAGTTTGGCACTATCGCTATGGCACCAGTAGTCCTCCTTCTGAGCTAGAAACGCACTGGCATGAATGGGTACCTGCCCGCACAGCAATGGTTTGGGAAATTCAGAGAGGACAGTGGGTCAGATCTTCCAAAAACCTTAATCACCGCATTACTCACAACGGTGATTTTGATGCCTGGAATCTCTTTGGTCAATCTATAGACAATCAAACCCTGGGCTTATGGCTAGAACGAGTCTTACACTCCCCGAACTATACTCTCGGTGATTCTCCTAAGATTGCTGGCATGATGGATCTACTCATCACCCAGGGTATGTGGGATGCTTCAGTACTTTTATCCTATCAATTGGTGATTGCTTCTGCACTAACGGATGCTTTTGGGGGAAGATCCCCAGAGAAGCAGGCACCCAATACTGCCCCGACTGAATTCGAGTTACGCAACTGGTCAGATCTCTTTGAAACTGAGTTTGAGCGACAGATTGTTACTCTGCCAGAAGCCTTGAGCATCTTTGCCCCTGAGTACCTTGAGGATTTTGAGCAGGCGGTGGTACAAAAACTGAATCAGAACCCTCAACTCGCTCATTGGCCAGATCAACAACTGATATTGTTTGCCAGAACTGCGATTCAGGCATTTCTAAGAAATGATTTGTATCGCGCCACGCAAATACTGATTTCCAGAGCACAGGGCAGTTTTGGTTTGGTCACTGTCTCCACCTTAGAGCCGGAGCACCTTGTTCTAAGTGCACTAGGTCAGCCGATGACGATTGGCTATAACCGTCAAGAACAGTATATGGTCTATGCTTCAGAGCCGACCGCCGTTGATGCTGTGTTGTTCGCTCAGCCGGAAACCTACCGCTTGGATTTAAACCCAAATACCGGAGAGGTCGTGCTGCTAAGTGCTAGTGCTCTGTCTATCTATTCTCTGACCGCTAAACGTGAACTAACACCCAAAGAACTCGAGCAGCGCTGGACGACTCTGCAAGATCACCCCTATATTCTCCCTTCCACTGAGCCAGCCAGCGATTTGGTTAAACGGGATCTCAATGATATTCCCAAGGTTTTAGAGCAGATTCAGGACTTATGGCTCAATCCCGCTTCTCCCAATCGTCAGAGTGCAGAACACTTGTTGAATCTGTTGATTGTCAAAGCCGAACGCTTGATTTATAAGCAAGAAAAATTACGCCTCCTCGGACTTAGTGCTAATTTGGACGAATCTGGGCATCTGGATATTTTGATTACTGGCATAGAGAACAGCCTCTGTGTGGGAGAGCGCTTTGCTCAAGATCTCAAGACCGTATTTCCCCTGTTGTCGATTCAGGCCTTATCAGCTAATCAAGTTTTACAAAGACTGCAATACGATTTACCTAGTCTCCGGTTGACTAAGCAATCAATTGTTTTTGCGATTAGCCAATCCGGTCAAACTTTTTCTACCTTGCAGGTGCTCAATGCTTGCGATCTCCTAGTACGTCAGGGGCTGATTCAGGAACTGTTTATTCTCACTGGAGAACCCACCAGCTTTATCGGCTCCCCCTTAAGCCAATCTCTACGATCACCAGAGAGGGTAAGTCGCAGAATATTTATCAATGGCTGTGGACGTAGAACCGCAGAACCAGCGACAGTCTCGGTAGCCGCCACACACCAAACTTTGACAGAACTTTTGTTTTATCTGAGCAAAAATCTACAGAGTGCCTTTCCCAACGGCCAGCCATTGGGACTGAGTTGTTCGCCTGAGAGTTTATTAGTGCTAGAGCGAATGAAAGATGAGTTCCTGAGTTATACCGTACCTGAGATCACAGGCATGAGTCACAAGGGAACAAGGCATCCTTCAAGGCTACATCGCCGCTTGATCGAGAGAGGCCGTCAATGGGCACTGCACATCACAGAAGCACCTTTAGCTTGGGGGATTCATGCGCTGTATGTCTTGATTACGGTTGGTTGGGCTATCCCCTTTGGTTATAGCATCCCCCTCCTACAGACGATTTTTAAGGCAGTTTTGGTCTGGCTTGAGATTCCGTTGGATACTTTTATAATTAAATTAATAGCCTCGGAAATTATGGTAGCTGATCTGGCTATTTATATTTTTGGACCTTGGCTATGGGCGCTAGGATTACGCTGGCTCCAAGGCCGACAACTTTTGGCGCGAACCGGTAAACGTACACTGGTGATTGGGGATTTGCCTTGGGTGCATCAATTGTTGCAGTCTTATGTGAGCAAGCTCTTTTCCCTGAGTTATGGGATTACCTCGCTGGAAGTGCATGGAGCCAATCCTGGAGATCATTTGTTGCACCACTTTGGACATCGAGTCGTCCGAGGAGCGTTGATTTTTCTGGGCTTTCCAGATGGACGCTTTAGCCAGAAGCAACAAAGTTGTGAGCAAGCTGTACTGATGACTGGCAAACAAGCGAACGGCATTCATCACCTCGGTGTCGGTCCTGAAATTGTAGCCCTAGGTTCTAATCCAGCTATTGGTCGTCAAGGGTTTACTGAGGCAATTGTCTTACCGGGTTTGAGCTATTTGGACTCTAACAAGGTGATAGAAGAGTTGCGAGAAGGACGGTTTGGCTCATTTGAGCGGTTGTTGGCCAGTTACGTCTTTTTCTGGGCTTTGGCCGAGCGGGTAGCCACATTTCCTTTGCTGCGCTATACCCATTGGAAGTCTCAAAGCCGTACCAAAATTATGACCACTGCAGCCCCTGTGGCAGCGGACAATTTAAATCTGCCCGAAGATGAGGAGGTAGCCATGTTGGCACTGGAAATCGGGGGAGAGAATAAATTTATCTAATGAATTCTCACAAAATCCGATACGTTAGATAGAACCAACTGGTGGTATTAGCACACCTAACCCTAAGAATGTTTTATTTTTACTGTTGACTTGGCTTAACTATTAATCTAATCTAAAGGTTGGTATTACATTTTTTTTTAAGAAAAAGTAGTCTCTTTGTTTCATTTATAATGTTAGGAGAAGCCTCTACATCTTTTTCTAAATCGTTAGTTGTTTTGAATTAAAAGCTATTAATAGTATACCAGACATGTCCGAAAACCTTGAAATCACTAGATTGGCATTTGTCATTCTGGCTAAAAGTCATAGTCCCACTTTATTAAACCCTGATTTCTTGATAAGAAAAAACATTATTGATGAAGATTGGAAGGTAGATTCTTATACCTTTACTACCGAGAAACTTTCCCAGGTAGTTTATCAAAATGGGATAATTATTAATGTTAATTTTGACCAAATTTATTTTCAACAGAATATAGAAGAAACCTTTTCTCAAGATGAGATTTTAATTGATGACATTATCATTAAATATTTAGATGTTTTGCCACATGTTAACTATACTGGAATAGTAATAAATATAGTGGGTCATATTTTATTTGACTCTAATACAGAAGTAGAAAATTATCTTTCTAATTCCATATTTAGACCAGGAGATTGGAAAAAATTCTTAGATCAACAGCCAACTATGTCAGCTAATTTAATTTATAAATTTCAAGATCATCAAATTAGTGTGTCCGTAGAATCTGTTCAGGTTTCTAAGACAAATGAAGATGCAGCAGTCAAGAAACCAGCAATATTATTTAACTGCCATATTCAGAGAGACTTTAAAGAATATAACAACAACGATGAAAGATTAAAAATGATTAAAGATCGGGTTACTGATTGGGATATCGATGTAAACAACTTGATTCAATTAATTAACCAGTTTGTCATAAATAAGGATTAATTATATAATGAGTAGCGCTTACACTTATGAGGAGAAGAATACTTTTAAACTAAGTAACAATACTTTTGCAGAATTATCAGATAGTGACATGGTTATACAGGAGATTGTCAAAAATGCTATTAATACTTCAAAGAAAAAAGGAGAACAATCCGGGTGCATAGTTTTATCAAGTTCCTTATTAAGTTCAGTATCTCATTATGTTAACTATGAGCGTAATAATATTGCTCAAAACTCAGATTTTAAAATAACTCTGAAGCGTCTTTTTGAGCTAAAAGAAAAAGATCCTGATTTGGATGAAGATGAAGAAGATGAGGTTTTAGTGCCTTCAGATTATGCTTTTTCAGAGTCTCTTGAATTATTATTCTATTTGGATGAAGATCTAGGTCAATCTTTCCCGCGTGGTTTTTGTTCTCTGGAAAGTAGAGGGGGGATTAATTTAATTTGGAAAAATTATGATTTTGATAAGGAAGTTAGAGTTCATATACCTTTCAGTCACCAATTAAAACAATCACTTTTTTATTGGAAAGGAGATGATGGTAAATTAATTGAGAATTTGTCATTAGATAAAACTAAAATTTGTAAGCTTCTTATCTGGCTGTCTACTAATCAATCAATCAATAATATCTAAGTTTTTGTGAATGTTTTATCTGATGAAACGGTATTATCTAGAGCTATTAGTAAAAAAGATGGATGGATTGATCGAGATACTAAAGAGGTTGACGAATCTGCCTTTATCTTAAGGTTTTTGAAAAGTAAAGGCAGACGGGAAGAATTTTTGTCAGCTGCTCTTACACCAGAAGATTCTTATAAGCATTTAAGTAAATGTTATGGAGTAATTTCTTTTACAGTAGGAAATGTGAGGCAATTAGGGCTAGATGCTATTAATGATCAAGAGAACCATGTAAGAATTGATGGTCTTCCTCATCCTGAAACTGATAAATTTAATGCCTCAAATATAGCAAGAAAATTAGCTCGTAAAGCAACGCTATTCCTTGATAGGTTAGATAATCCTATTAAAAAGTAAGTTTTGTCACCATCTTACTATGTATTCAAAGTATCCCAGAATTGGTTATTAGCCCCCATCATACCCCAATCTGAGCAGGGCTGTTTGATTCTTAGAATTAAAAAGTTGCAGAACGTTTAGGAATTCGCCGAACTGGTACTTTTGTCCTTTTACGGAAGGCAAAAAAAGCGGGCTTGATTGTTGAGGTTAAAATATACATTGAGCAGTTACGCATCAATGGAATTTATATCCGATTTTTTGGTTTGTTACTCAATCAGAGGGATATCAGCAAACTCCTCATCCAAAACCTTAAATTTGCCCCGAATACAAGACAAAGAAGATAGATTCTCATTTAATATAGAAAAAGCTTCAGTGAGCAAGGCTTCATTAGATAATTGAGAAGTCCGTTGAATTATGATGATTCTGAAATAATGTCTAACTTGACTAGTCAATCTGTGGCTGATATAGACATCCCTATCATGCTATTTGATGGAGGCTCTATTGGCAATCCACCAAAAACAGCCGCATCAGCTATTTTATTGATGCCTAATGGCCGACGATATACTGTAAGTCACTTCCTGTTCTTAGCTACGGAAATTGAAGCTCAATATACAGGTTTGATCATTGGTTTACGTAAAGCCAAGCAGTTAGGGATCAAAGCAATAGAAGTTAAAGGTAGTAGTCAGTGGATAGCCAACTATGAAGAAAACGGTCAGCAATTCCAAAATCATGAAATACTTCGCCTACTCTATCGGGAAACTCAACTATTAATCCAAAGTTTTCAGAAGATTTCCTTGGAATGGATACCAGCAGAACAGAATAGATCAGCAATGACAGCTATCAGTCGTTGTATCGGTGAATCTCTCTCTATGGAATCCAAAAAAGCTATCAAGACAGGAAAGCAAGAAATTTCACCGACTATTTTAAATTTCAGACGTTTGGGTAAACAGCTTTCTTTAGAAGATTATGAGTTATTAAAGTCAGAAATTGATGATTTGACTTTTAAACCCTTGGCTCAACTAGAGTTATTAGTACCAAAAATAGTCCTTGAGACTGTAACCTCTCAATGGAAAGGGAACCCTCTGGAAATTAGTGAAGTTTATCGCTGGTACTTACGTGGACTCTCACCAGAAATGGCTTTACGCAAAGCAACTCTTGATGCTGAAATGGCAGTTCAAAAACTCAAGTCTAAAAGAATCCAAGAGTCCCTATCTCCTCCCACAATTAATATTGAAACAACCCTCTATGAAGAACCTTCTCCCGTTATAGAAACTGATTTACCTTTGATTGAAGTAGACAATACTAAAACTCATTTTTCCCCTGGTTATATTGACTTCGATGGAACAGGAGTCAATGATAAAGAAACTTATATTTGTGATTCTGACTTAGAATGGGCTGTAAGTACAGTTGATGAAAAAGAAACTTTGATTGTTGAAGATGAAAAAGAAACTTTGATTGTTGAAGATGAAAAAGAAACTTTGATTGTTGACGGGAAATCTTTGAGTTCTTTCAGTAATACTGAAATAGCTCTTTTATCCGAAAAGAAAAATGAGCCTTTAAAAGAAAAAGTAAATATACCCCGCAGGGATCGGGTCAATGATATTTTAGATTCGATTAGTCGTTTAAGCTTATATGAAAAGACTTACTTAAGCAAAGAATTACTTAATTCTCCTGATCTTGTGTATTTAATTTTAAAGGCAATTACCGATAAACTGACTTGAAACCTATGTTAGAAAAGCAACTTCAGCAATTAATAGATCAAGCACCTCAATATAATGTACCGACTCAAGTGATGGAGAGAGCGATTGTCCCTCTTCTTAAAGAATATGCCTCATCTTTAGAAAAAGCAGAATACTATATTCCCCAAAGCCTTCAGGGGAATTGGCTAATTACAGTACTAGAGTCTAAACAAGCTCCAATCAAGGAAAAAAAAGTTCTCTACGCCTTTGATAATATTAACCTAGGACTCAAGTTTGTCAGTTCATCTCAAAACAAGCTGAAACTTATTCCTGTTACACATCTACTTTTTGAGATGTTTGCTTGCGAGGAGTTAGATAGTGTTATTTTTTTAGACTCTTCTTCTGAGACTACCAAGGAAATTGAACGCTTATCTCTCTTTCAAGCTATTAAAAGCAAACTAAAGCAAATTTCTCCACCCCCTACTTACTGCTAACTAAGTACATAAGAATTGATTTAGGTTAATTTACTCAGAAAACTTCCCTCTAAATGAGAGGTTAGCTTAGAATAAATATAAGGATATGTAAACTTTCGTAACTATCTTGCCAAGTTGGGCGCTACAAATGATCTCAACCACTTCTCTCTTTGCTCCCGTTGAGCTAGATCTAAAACTGCTAACCGAAAACTTAACACAGTTGATTGGTGCACGTCATCCTATCCTAGGTGCCGCCGCCGAACACCTGTTCACAGCAGGAGGTAAGCGGGTACGTCCTGCCATAGTTTTACTAGCTTCTAGAGCAACTCTCTTAGATCAAGACCTGACACAACGTCATAGAAGACTGGCAGAAATCACCGAAATGATTCATACTGCTAGTTTAGTACACGATGATGTAGTCGATGAAGCTGATCTACGTCGTAATGTCCCAACCGTTAATAGTCTCTTTAATAACCGTATTGCCGTTCTGGCAGGAGATTTTCTGTTTGCTCAATCTTCCTGGTATCTGGCAAATCTAGATAACTTGGAAGTAGTGAAGTTACTCTCAGAAGTCATCCGGGACTTTGCCGAAGGCGAAATACTGCAAGGGATCAATCGTTTTGATACTAGCTCAACGATAGAAACCTATTTAGAGAAAAGTTATTATAAAACAGCTTCTCTAATGGCTAACAGTGCCAAAGCTGCAGCGGTTCTGAGTGAAACATCTCGCGGGGTAGCAGAAGACCTCTATCAGTATGGTCGTCATTTGGGACTGGCCTTTCAAATTGTCGACGACATCATAGACTTTACCAGTCCGACAGAAGTCCTCGGCAAACCAGCAGGCTCAGATTTAATCAGTGGTATTATCACCGCACCCGTTATTTATGCCATGGAGGAACACCCCTATCTACAAGTACTTATAGAGCGAGAATTCAGTGAGGAGGGCGACATTGAACAGGCACTCTCTCTAGTTATGGAAAGTCGCGGTATAGAACGATCTCGTGAATTAGCGTCTCACCATGCTAAAACAGCCGTTAAACATTTAGACTGTCTTGTTCCTTCTCCTTCTTCTCAAACTCTCTTTGATTTGAGTGACTATATACTCAGCCGTCTGTACTAAACAATGCGTCTTCTGTCTTTTCTTGGCCTGTTGGTTGGCGGAACTTTCAGCCTAGCCATAGCGGTAAAAAGTCAAGTCAATCCATCCTCAATAGATGTATTTCAAATGCCCGAATTACCTCCGCCTCCTGAGGATGGACGCATTCTGAGTGAGAAGGGGTTAGTTGTTTCAACCCAGCGTCAAGCTTCAGAAGTAGGCGCAAAAATACTTGCTCAAGGGGGTAACGCGGTGGATGCTGCTGTTGCTATTGGCTATGCTTTAGCAGTCACAGAACCCTGTTGTGGCAATTTGGGTGGAGGTGGTTTTATGCTCATTCAACCAGCACAGGGTAAGCCAACTTTTATCAATTTTAGAGAAAAAGCGCCCCTAGCTGCTCATAAAGAGCTTTATCTTAAACAACCTAGAGGAGCGAGTCGTAATGGTTATTTAGCAGTAGCCACACCCGGAACGGTCAAGGGTCTAGAGGCGGCTTTAACTCAATATGGAACCTTGGAAAGAGCACAAGTAATCGCTCCAGCTATTACATTAGCCGAGAAGGGTTTTGTGTTGAGTCAAGGGGATGTCGCTATTCTCAGGGTAGGAAGAGAGAGACTTCTTCAACCCAATATCGCTGAAATATTTGGTACTGTAAAAGGACAACGAGCAGGAGATACTTTAGTTCAAAAAGACTTAGCGCAAACCTTAAAAAAGATCGCCCAAGGGGGTGAAAAAGCATTCTATCAAGGGGAAATTGCGGAAAATATCGTCAAAGCTTCCAAAGCAGAAGGAGGTATTCTCTCTCTAGCAGACTTCACTCAATACACTATTCGGCAAGAAAAGCCCTTAATTTGTACTTATCGAGGCTATGAAGTAATCACCGCCCCCCCTCCAGGTGGTGGACTACCTCTATGTCAGATGTTGAACATTTTAGAGGGCTACCCCTTAGAGGAAACAGGTTTTAGAACTCCTCAAGCATTACATTGGTTCTTGTCAGCTATGTTTTATGGCTATCGAGACCGTAACCTCTATTTAGGTGATCCTGATTTTGTAAGTATTCCTAGTGAAAAACTGCTTTCTAAAAGTTATGCAGCACAATTAAGAACAAAAATACCTAATTACTTCGCGATTCGGGTCAAAAATACCCTTCCTACTAAGCTAGATGGTCAAACTACTCACTATTCTGTAGTTGATCGCCAGGGGAATGCTGTTGCTGTTACTTACACCCTCAATTCCTATTTTGGTGCGGGTGTCATGGCTCCTAAAACGGGGTTTCTCCTGAATAATGAGATGGATGACTTTACAACAAAATTAGGCAGTCCCAATCAATACGGACTCTCACAAGGTTCCGCTAATCTTATTGAACCTGGTAAACGTCCCTTAAGTTCTATGAGTCCGACAATTGTTAAGCATAGGGGACGCTTGTTTTTAGTTACAGGTACTCCAGGTGGTTCTACTATTATCACAACAATATTACAAGTAATTACAAATATCATCGACTACCGACTCAGAGTGGATCAAGCAGTCAATAGTCCCCGTCTACACTATCAAGGAGAACCCAGGACTGTTTTAATAGAAAAAAAGGCTATCTCTAATCAAGTAAGAAGAGATTTAGAAAAAAGAGGCTATCAATTTTCTGAACGTCTAACTAATTGGGGAGCAGCTGAAACAATTTTACTCAACTCAAAAGGAGTTTTAGAGGGAGTCAATGACTATCGTAGACCAGCAGGAGCAGCTATAGCTGAGCCTCAACTCCAAAAATCTCTGACTCGATAGCCCAACTGCTCCAACATCTCTCTTAAAAGAGGTAGACTTAAACCGATAACATTACTGTGACAGCCCTCAATATGGTTCACAAAGAGACCACCTTTCCCTTCTAGAGCAAAACAGCCGGCACAGTTCAGGGGTTCCCCACTATCGACATAAGCTCTGATTGTCTCATCATCCAGGTTAGCAAAGTAAACATAAGTAATCCCACATCGGATAAGCCATTGATGTTGCAGCTGATCTAATAGAGCGTGTCCTGTATAGAGAATACCTTTTTTTCCCCGCATTTTTTGCCATCGAGTAACCGCTTCATTAGGAGATTCTGGTTTACCATAGATATCATCATCTACTGCTAAAAGCGAGTCACAGCCTAAAATCAAAGACTGTTTAAATTGACTTGCTACTACTTCAGCTTTACATTGAGCCAATTTTTTTACCAACATAGCCGGATCAGCAATTTTAATCAAAGACTCATCAAAATCACTCTTACAGACTAGAGGATTAATTCCGGCATTTTGTAGAAGACGACGACGTGCAGATGAAGCTGAAGCTAGAACAAAGGGAGGGATAGTCATATATTTAAAGAATAGAGGCTAGTTAGGATTAAGTATATTTGGCTTTTATGCAGGACAATATCTTAGAAAAAATAGTGAGTTTAATCTAAAAAAACATAACGCGCGAGGAACAAAAAATGACAGTGGAGACGGAAACTTTAATACTTAAAGCTATAAATGAGTTAGAGGGAACTTTAAATAAGTTCATAGAGACTACTAATCAAAGTTTAACTAGTATCCAGGTCAATCAAGCCAAACTAGAAGGCAAGGTTGAGACCCTCGATGTAAAATTTGAGAATCTTCAAAAAGGACAAGATGAACTCAAAGCTGATTTAAATACATTTAAAACTGAAACAAAAGAAAATTTTAAAGAAGTTAGGTCAGAACTCAAAGAAACCAAGGAAGAACTAACTTCAGAAATTAAGGAAGTTAGGTCAGAACTCAAAGAAACTAAGGAAGAACTAACTTCAGAAATTAAGCAAGTTAGGTCAGAACTCAAAGAAACTAAGGAAGAACTAACTTCAGAAATTAAGGAAGTTAGGTCAGAACTCAAAGAAACTAAAAATGATGTCTCTGGCTTATATAAATGGGTAATAGGTCTAATTCTCACTTTGGGTATTGGTATTATCACTTTGGGTATAGGAGTCGTCACAATCATCTTTAGAGTCTTTGACCTATTTCCCAAAGCTTAATTAAAGGTGCGAAAAACATCGCACCCAACCAGCAAAAAATTAATAAACAGAGAAAGAATCAGCTACTGTATAGAAGATATCCTTAACTCTTCTCCAGCGACCTTCGGTGGCAGAGATATCTAGAGTATATAGTTTTCCTTTATTAATCACCACAGTAGCTAAATCGTGCCGCTCACGTTGATTGGGGAATTTAATCTGATATTCTAGGTTGTAATAGGTTTTCCCTTCAAGTTGGCGAGATTCTGCGGTAATTAGAGAAATTTCACCTTTATTTTGACTAGATTCATTCATTCTTTTGAGAAGATGAGCGCCAACATCTTCCGCACTGCCAAGTTCTTCTAAATTCTTTTCGGCTGGAACTTCACTAATAATAATACTTAGGTTCTCACTTGGTTCAATCAGATCGTGAAAGATGGCATCAAGTCCTAGAGAAGACCCTTTAATATCAGCAGGAACCCAACCATTAGGATAAAGTAACTGGTAGCCATCAGAAGTATCTACAAAAGTTTTCATATCAGCAACACTAGTTGTACAGCCAGGCAAGAAAAGGCTGAATAGTAACAACAGACCAATTAAACAAGACTTGAGCATGAGCAATTTTTAGATCTAAAGATAAATAAATTAATCCCCTACCTTTAGAATAGGGGATTACTTCGACTCAAAAATAATTAATTATTCTATTTCAATAGCAGAAGGTACAGAACTACTTGTGCTAGAAACAGTCCCCACTTTGCGATAATCAGAATAAAGCTTATCCCGCCAGAGAAAGAAAGGTGCATAACTGAGATCATCAGCTAAACCTGGAATACCTCTTCCTTTAAGTTGGTTGGGAATATCTAGATAGTCTCCTGCAGGAAACTTAATCAGAATACTCAAGGCAGCTACAGTAAAATCAGCTAGAGTAGGTGTATCCCCAGTTAGGTAAGGACGTGATTCTAGAATGAGGGTAA